>JACCXV010000027.1 GCA_013696835.1 Gemmatimonadota bacterium
GGCGGCCGTCACCCAGCGCGTCTGCCTGCGCCTGCGCGCGCGCACGGTGGCGGGCATGAGGTCCGGCCGCGGCGTTTCCTCCAGATCGGCGAGCGCCGCGCCGTAGGCGGCGAGCCCCTCCCCGTCCACGGGCAGACCCGAGAGCTCCCGAACCGGGACGGGCAGCGCCGCGGTGGCCGCCTCGCGCCACTCCGGGGCGAGGTCGCGCCACCCTGACCAGCGCACTTCCTGCAGCGGGGCACCGTCGAAGGACTGGTTCGCGGTGCGCGAGAGCTCGCGGCATGCAGCCGCGGGATCACGCGCAAAGTCGGTGACACGGCGCGACACGCGCAGAGCGCGGGACTGGTAGGCGTGCGCCGTGAGGTCCCCGCCTTCGGCGCGCACCAGCACCCAGTTGACCGCGGCCAGATCCGGCGCCGCCTTGGTGGCCGCGCGCAGCAGGGCCGCTGCCGCCGGCAGCACGGCGGCGATGCGGAAGCCGCGGCTGCCGAGCGCCTCAACGAGGGATTCGACGCGACCGGCTTCGGCGGCGTGCGCGATCGGCACGCTGCCGTTCTCCGCAGGCTCCAGATCGCACACCAGGACACGCTCCGAGACGGGGAAGAAACGCTCCGGCTGGAGCGCCAGCAGCAGCAGCCGCTCCTCCAGCGAGACCGGCGGCAGGTGCACGGGCTTGGCGTACGTCAGCGAGCGCGCCAGGGCGAGCACACCCGTTCGCGAACGGATGCCGAGCTCCAGGGTGAGCCTCAGACAGGCGTCGGCGATGTCCTCGGCCGCGGGCTCTCCGGGGTCGGTGAACACGTGACGCGCGAAGCGGTGCCGCTTCAACCCGCCGTCGCTGGCCAGGGTGAGCTCGCACACCGCCACGAAATCACGCCCGATCTCCAGGCCGAGCGCGCGCTTCACGCTCCACCCGGCAGCGTGAGGGGCGTGTCTGGCGCGAGCGGCAGGCCCGCGAGACCGTCGTCCTGCCACGTCCGCAGGATCACGCCGGAGGCAAGCAGCCCGACGGTGGCGCGAATGCGCGTGCGCGTGCTGCTCCCGGCAAGCTCGCCGAGGCCCTCGACCGCGAGGTCGCTGGTCTCGAACGAGAGCACCCCCAGCACCGGGCTCGCCGCCAGCCGCTCCTCGGCGCCGTCACCGAGCACCTCGTTGAGCGAGCGCAGGTGGCGCCGTTCGCGCTCCCGCACGATGCGCGTGACCGTGCTCCGGTCCATCCCCGGGATCGCGGACAGCACCTCGGGCGGTGCGGTGTTGGCGTTGATCTTCCCGGTGCCCTGCGTGGTCAGGAAGCGCGCCAGCCCCTTGTACCGCCCGCCGCCGTAGAGGATCTCGTCCGTCACCCCGTTCACGAGCAGGAGCTCGCTGATCGTCAGTGCCGGGGCGTTGCGCGGCGGCGGCAGACCGCGGCGCTCGTACCACCGTCTCTCCGCGCCGCGGCCGCGATGCAGGTCGTCCGCGTCGATCCAGTCCAGGATGGCGTCGGCGACCGCCTGCGCCCGCGCGCGCTCCACGCCGGTGAGCTGAGCCAGATTCGCCAGCAGCTGCTGGTCGGTGCGATTCACGTTGACGCGCCCGGAGAGGTCCTCGAAGCGCAGCGTGTACCTGCCTTCCCCCAGCGGCACGCGGTCGATGCCCCGGTCCTCGAGCCAGGTGAGAAGCGGCGGCTGGGGACCGGATGCCGTCTCGCCCCCCATGCGGCGCGCGAGGTTCGGATTCGTGGGGTAGCGCAGGTTGTATTCGGCGAGCAGGCCCAGACCCCGCTCGACCCCGCCGCGAGCGAGGTAGTACGTCTGAGTGCGCTCCTTCAGATAGCGCGCGCTCCCGAGGTCCGCGCGGGAGAAGACGCTGGTCTCGAGACCCACGAACGAGAGCAGGACGAGGACCCAGAGTGCGAGCAGGAGCGCGACCCCGCGGCGGCCATCTGCGGCGAAGACGCTCACCAGGCACTGTCCTCCGCCTCGGCCGGCGCGAACCGCCGAAGCGTCGTGAGCTCGATGCTCCCCGGTCGGGGGTTCGTCCACGAGACCTGGACGTCCACGCGATACAGGCCAGGCTCCGCGTGCTCGCCGGTCACGTTCAGCAGATACGCGAACGCCGGGTAACCGCCCTGAGCCTCGCGCCGCACCAGCCCCGCCCGGGGTCCGGTCCTCAGGGTCTCGTCATAACTCCCCTGGTGGCGGTCGCGCTTTCGCAACTCGGACTCGTCGAGCGAGGCGAGATCCTCCATCAGGTCTTCCGCGGCGAAGAGGGCCTCGGTCGTGACCTGCGCGCGACTCCCGTTGGCCGCCGCGGCTCCGATCAGCTGCAGCACGCTGGTGATCCCCAGTCCCAGGATGGCCACGGCCACCAGCGTCTCGAGCAGCGTGAAGCCGCGCATCCGGCGAGCACCTCCCGCACCGGTCACGGCCGGCGCTCCGCGGTGACCGCACCCGTCATGCGGTCGATGCGCAGGAGAACGGTGGTGCCGCTGGAGCGCAGGACGATGGAGCCGCCGGTCGAGCTGCCGAGAGGGAAGAGGAGCACCCCCGAGGCGCGGGCCTCGCCCCAGCCTGCGCCCCGCACCGGGGCCAGGCCCGCGGGTTCGACGACGACGGCATCGTCCACCGGAGCGGTGCGGAT
>JACCXV010000344.1 GCA_013696835.1 Gemmatimonadota bacterium
AACGTCGAGCGCGCGCTCGACTACGAGATCCGGCGCCAGGCCGGCGAGCTGCTCGAGAGCCGGCCAATCCAGCACCAGACGCTGCTCTGGGACGCGGCCCGGGGCGAGGCGCGCCCGATGCGTTCCAAGGAGCTGTCCCACGACTACCGCTACTTTCCGGAGCCGGACCTGGAGCCGCTGGTCTTGAACGCCCTGGAAGTGGACGAGTGGCGGCGTTCGCTCCCCGAGCTGCCGGATGCGCGCCTGCGCAGGCTGGCGGATTCCTACGGCCTGCCCGCGTACGACGCGGGCGTGCTCACCGCTTCACCCGGGCTGGCGGATTGGTACGAGAGTGCGGTTGCGGCGTTTCCGCAGGGACCCAAGGAGGTCTCCAACTGGGTCATGGGGGAGGTGCTGCGCGTGCTCAAGGAGCGCGGCATCGAGGTGGAGGCCTTCCCCGTCCGCGCCGAGCAGCTGGGCGAGCTGCTGCGCCTGAAGGAAGCCGGCGAGATCAGCGGTCGGACCGCCAAGGGTATCTTCGAGAAGATGGTGGAATCCGGACAGGACCCGCGTGAGATCCTGGAAGCGGAGAACCTGCAGCAGATCAGCGACGACACGGAGCTGCGGTCCCTGGCGGCGGCGGTCCTCGACGAGCACCCGCTGGAGGTGCTGGGATACCTCGGGGGCAGGCAGCAGCTGCTCAGCTTCTTCATCGGCGGCGTCATGAAGAAGACGCGCGGTCGCGCCAATCCCCAGGCCGCCGGCCCGCTGCTCCGGGAGCAGCTCGAAATGCGGCGGGGGCTGGCAGGCGACCCTCCCTCATCCGAGCTCGAGGCTCCAGCGGACCCCGACCCTGCGGTTGGTGCGGGCACGCCGGCTGGTGTGGGCACGCCGGCTGGTGCGGGCACGCCGCAGGGTGCGGACACGCCGCAGGGTGCGGCCACGCCGGCGGGTGCTGCCACGCCACCCGATGGCGAGTCCCCAGCAGATGTTCGCGCGCCGTCGGATACCGACGCGCCAGCGCTGCCTGCATCACGTCAACCGGAGACCGGTCAACCGGGCTGAAGGGCGTCGAGCCCTTGGGCCATCAGTCCAGGCTTCCCCCGAAGAGCACGTCCCGCGTGCTCGACTGCAGGCTGAACCGGATCGTGGCGCGTACCATGGGGCTCGCTCCCTTGAGCCGCACGCGCCCTCGCAGGTCCGCCTCCGGCCAGAGCCGCGCCAGCCGGTAGAAGCACTCGCCCGCGAACGGCGGCGAGAGCGTGCGCACTCCCGTGAAGTCCAGCAGCACGTCCTTGCGCTCGCGCAGAGCGCGGTCGATGCGGTGCCGCAGGATGCCCGCCGTCTCACGACTCGCGAGGGTAGGCCCGTAGGTGAGCACCTTGATCTCGTGCATGCTCGAGAACGGAAGATGGAGCGGGCCGCGGCCACGGCATCGCAAGCACCATGCCTTCGGGCGCGCTCTGGAAAGCCTCGAGGAAGGGGCCAGGATGGAGGCGACAGAGGGGAGGAGGATGGGCTGAGATGGCGCAGCATTGAGCGCAGGCGGTGCAGCCGCGAGCAAAGCCCCCGTTGCCCAACGGGCCGGGTTCGAGGCCCGGATCCCGCAGACCGGAAGAACAGCAGGGCCGCGATACTAGGCCGGGATAGCATCCTCCACGCTGAACCGGTCCCAGTATGCTACGCTGCTCCCCGCTGCCTCGTCGCGCGGGCAATCGCTTCCGTCGCAGACGGGCAGCGCGAAGAAGCGCTCCGCCATGTCCTGCACGTCGGCGGGATATCTCCTGAGGTCCAGGATCCGGCCGCTGTCCTGCCGCGAGTGACGGATGGTCCTGCGGCGCACCTTCTTGGCGAGCGCCAGGTTCTCGGTCCCAATCGGGTCCAGGCCGAAGGCGCGGGAGCGGACGCCGCCCGCGAGAAAGTCCATCACGAAGTGACGCGTGGTCTGGAGGTAGCGCTCGACGTCGTCCTCCGGCAGGTCCCATCGCGATTGCGCCACCACGCGGTCGAACAGCCCCTGCCAGCGCTCGTCGTTGGAGAGATGGATCATCCGGCTGAAGATCCGCTTGTTCGTGCGAAACGAGAAGATGGCCTGCGTGAGCACGGCTTCCAGCAACTGATCCGGCTCGTCGTGCTCGCGGACCACGATCTCGCGCGCGCGCCGCAGGTGCTCGGGCGGCAGGTGAGCGTCGAAGCGGTGCTCCCAGTAGGCGTGGCCGAACTGGGTGGTGGAGGAGGTCACGAGCAACTGCCGCGGGACGTAGTGGTTGTGGGCCAGGGTGTCAGCGGCGAGGTGGGACAGATAGCCCAGCGCGAACGACTTCAAGCGGTCGGTCTCCGCGCGCGCCAGCAGCAGCAGCCCCATCTCCCAGCGATGGCAGTGGCGGCTGTACTGCACGTACTTCTTCGCGAGGGTGATGTCCGCGCTCAAGTTCCCGTACAGGAACTCGTAGGGCCAGGAGCCGAGGAGCTCCCGTACGGGAATGGGCAACGCGGGGAGATTCGCGAGCACGTGGCTGCCCAGGAGCACGTGCGTCGAGGGCCCCCAGGCCCAGGCGTCACCCGGGAGGAGCAACACGAGAGCCATGCCGCCGAGCAGCACGCGCCACGCCCGCCTCGCCATGAGGCCGCTGGCGAGGTTCAGCACACGCGCGTTCAGGGTCGGCCGGACGCGCGGCGGCTTCCGCGCCTCACGGCTCAGCCGAAGATCCGACTCTTCCGCTTGCCGAGGTTCTTCTCCAGGCCCTTCATCTCGTCGTTGACCACGTCGCGCAGGTTCTGACGCGTGTCGTCCACGAAGCGCTCGAGCTCCTTGCGGATGTCGGCCACGACGCCCGCGCCGTCCTCCAGGATGTCGCCCGTCTTGCCGCGCAGGCGCTTCCCGGACTTGTAGAAGTCCTTGCGCGTGCGCTTGGCCGCGCGGTTCAACTCCTTGCGTAGCGCCGGCTTGCGGCGGGGGCCCATGAGCAGCGCCAGCGCCGCGCCGATCACCGAGCCAACCACGAAGGCCATGAGCGGATCGAGCATCTTCTCTTCGTTGTCGTTCATCATCGTGTGGACCTCCATGTCGGTATGAACATCCCGGTCTTCCGCTCCGCCGCCCGTCAGGCTGCCTTCACGTCCAGACCGCGTCCCGCGGCCCTGCCGATCAGAAAATCCGTCCGAACGCGCGCCGAAGGCCGGCGACGGTGGCGACCGATTTGAGCAGGGGCTCGCGGACTTCGGTCTGGACCACCTCGGCGAGGGCCACCAGCTCGTTTACCCTCTGCGAGACCTTCTCGGCCGAGGTGCCGAGCCGGTCCACCTCACGCCGCACCGTGGCCGTCATGCCCTCCACGTCATCGGCGATGTCGCGGACCCGCGCCATGACGGGGTCGACCTTCATGCGTACGTCGGACGTCAGTGCCGTGGCCTCCTGGACCCCGCCCTTGATCTTGAACAGGAGCGGCACGATCGCCACGGTCATCGCCAGGAAGAAGAAGGCGATGATGCCGAGGAAGATGGTGTTGAGGATCTCGAGCGTCATGGATGCCCTCCCCAGGGTCCCGCCCACTGGCGGGGATAGAGGAAATCGTGACCCACGGTGCGGGTGGAAAGCTTCGGCACGACCGGCATCCGTCGCTTGAACTCCTGCGCGTGGACCCGGGTCAGCGTGGCGCGCACGAATTCTTCGTCGAAGCCGGCGGCGAGCAGGGCCGGGGCGTCGTAACGGAGATCCGCGTAATGATGGAGCAGCGCGTCGAGGTCTTCGTAGGTGGCACCGAGCTCCTCCTCGTCCGTCTGTCCCGGCCACAGCCCGGCGCTCGGCGCCTTCTCGCGGATCGCCGCCGGCACGTCGAGATGCTCCGCGAGCCGCCGCACCTGGCTCTTGTACAGGTCGCCGATCAGCGCAAAGGCCGCCGCCATGTCGCCCCACAGCGTGGTGTACCCCAGCAGCAGCTCGGTCTTGTTCGACGTGCCGGCGACCAGCCGGGCGTCGCGGGCTGCGCGGTCGTAGAGCAGCGCCATGCGCGCGCGCGCCGTGAAGTTGCCTTCCCGCACGCGCCCGGGGCGGGCAGCGAGGCTCGCGAAACCCTCCAGCAGCACGCTCAGCGGCACGACTTCGGTCGTCATGCCGAGGCCCCGCGCCAGCTCGCCGGCGTCCGTGGCGTCGCGCTGGTCGCTGCGTGGGGACGGCATCATCAGGCCCAGGACGCGCGCGGGCCCGAGGGCCCGTACGCAGAGCGTCGCCACGACCGCGGAGTCGATCCCGCCCGAAAGCCCGACCACCACGCCGGCTGCCCCGGCAGCTTCCACCTGGGCCAAAATAAAGCGGGTCAGAGCCTCTTCCGCTAGGGGCGGATTGAGGCCGGGCGTACCCAGCGGACGCGCGTCGCGCTCCGCCGGCGCCGGGTGCCCGCCCGTCACGTCCGCACGGGAAGTCGGGAGGTATGTCCGCCGGGGGGGAACAGCAGCGGGTCGGGTGCGACGGGAGCCACTCCCGTGGGAGCCGGGTTGCGCAGTCTGGCCCTGCGCACTGCGGCCCGCGACAGCTCGCCCGCCAGCAGCGCCTCGTCGAAGACGGGGGCCTCGCACACGATCCGCCCCGCCGCGTCGATCACGGCCGAGGAGCCGCCGAAGAAGAGACC
>JACCXV010000367.1 GCA_013696835.1 Gemmatimonadota bacterium
GGCGTGGAGATCCGCACCGCGTACGACCGCTCGGACCTGATCCGCCGCGCCGTGGACACGCTGAAGCGCACGCTGCTCGAGGAGAGCGTGATCGTGGCGCTGGTGTGTCTGCTGTTTCTCTTCCACCTGCGCAGCGCGCTGGTGGCAATCCTCACGCTCCCGCTCGGCATCATGATCTCCTTCATCGTCATGCGCTGGCTGGGTGTGACGGCCAACATCATGTCCCTCGGGGGGATCGCGATCGCGGTCGGGGCCATGGTGGACGCCGCGATCGTCATGATCGAGAACGTGCACAAGCACGTCGAGCGCGATCCCGGGGCGGACCGCTGGCGCGTCGTGGCCGCGGCGTCGAAGGAGGTGGGCCCCGCACTCTTCTTCTCGCTGCTCATCATCACCCTCTCCTTCCTGCCGATCTTCACGCTGCAGGGCGAGGAGGGGCGGCTCTTCAAGCCGCTGGCCTTCACGAAGACCTTCGCCATGGCGGGAGCGGCCCTTCTGGCGGTCACGGTGGTGCCCGTGGCGATGGGCCTCTTCGTTCGCGGCCGCATCCGCCCCGAGCACGCGAACCCGCTGAACCGGTGGATGCACGCCGCATACGGCCCGGTCTTCCGCTGGGCGATGAGGAGGCGCGCGCTCGTCCTCGGCGGTGCAGTCGCCTTGCTGCTGGTGAGCGTGCTGCCGCTCCGGCGTCTGGGGTCGGAGTTCATGCCGCCGCTGAACGAGGGGACGATTCTGGCGATGCCGACGACCCTGCCCGGCGTCTCCAGCACGCGGATGAGCTCCTACCTGCAGTGGCTGGACCGGACTCTGATGCAGTTTCCCGAGGTGGAGTCCGTGTTCGGGAAGATCGGCCGCGCCGAGACCGCCACGGATCCCGCGCCGATGAACATGACCGAGGCGGTCGTGAACCTGAAGCCGGAGAGCGAGTGGCGCCGGGGGCTGTCGCAGGAGGAGCTGATCGACGAGATGGACGCCGCCACGCGCGTGCCCGGCGTCGCCAACCTGTGGGCGCAGCCCATCCGGGTCCGGCTGGACATGCTCTCGACGGGGATCCGGACTCCCGTCGGAATCAAGGTCCTGGGTCCGGACCTGGGAACCGTCGACGAGCTGGCAGCGCGCATCGCCGCGCTGCTCCAGCGTGAGGTGCCGGGGACGGCGAGCGCCTTCGCCGAGCCGCTGCTCGGAGGCTACTACCTGGAGGTCGACGTGGACCGGGAGGCGGCGGGGCGCTACGGGCTGCGCGTGGCGGACGTGCAGTCCGTCGTAGCGACGGCGCTGGGCGGCGAGACGCTCACGCACACGGTGGAGGGCCTGGAGCGCTATCCCGTGACGGTGCGGTATGCCCGCGCGTTCCGTGACGATCCC
Source organism: Gemmatimonadota bacterium (assembly GCA_013696835.1). Lineage (GTDB taxonomy): Bacteria > Gemmatimonadota > Gemmatimonadetes > JACCXV01 > JACCXV01 > JACCXV01. Next base: position 1,366 of record JACCXV010000367.1, read on the forward strand.
GAGGCGATCGAGCGCATCCTGGTGGCGACCCCGGCCGGGACTCAGGTGCCGCTCGGCCAGGTGGCGACGGTGCGCTTCGCGGATGGGCCGTCGATGCTGCGCTCCGAGGACGCCGTGCCGGCGGCGAGCATCTTCGTGGACGTGCGCGACCGGGACGTCGGCTCATACGTCCGCGAGGCCCAGCAGCTGCTCGCGTCAAGGATGGAGCTCCCGCAGGGGTACTTCATCCGCTGGTCCGGGCAGTACGAGTCGCTCGCCCGCGTCCGTGAGCGCCTGAAGCTCGTCGTGCCGCTCACCCTGCTCGTCATCTTCCTGCTCCTGTACCTCAATTTTCGCAACGTGGCCGAGAGCCTGCTCGTGATGCTCACGCTCCCGTTCGCGCTGGTCGGGGGGGTGTGGCTCATCTGGATCCTGGGGTACGACCTGAGCGTGGCGGTCTGGGTGGGCATGATCGCGCTCGCCGGGGTGGCGGCGGAGACCGGCGTGGTGATGCTCGTCTACCTCGATCTCGCCTACCGCCAGCGGCTCGCCGCGGGCGGGATCAGGAGCCGGGCCGACCTGCTCGAGGCGGTCCACGAAGGCGCCGTGAATCGCGTGCGGCCCAAGCTCATGACGGTGACGGCGATCATGGCCGGGCTGCTCCCGATCCTCTGGGGGTCCGGCACCGGCGCGACCGTGATGAAGCGCATCGCCGCCCCCATGGTCGGCGGGATGATCACCTCCACGATCCTGACCCTCGTCGTGATCCCGGTGCTGTACCTCGGGTGGCGCGAGCGACAGTTGCGCCGGGACGGAGCAATCGAAGGAGGAATGCCATGAACGGATCCAAGAAGGCAGGTCCGACGCCCCGCCACACGGGACCCGTGCGAACGCGATGGAACCCGAGAGTCTTGGCCGCCGTTTTCTTCGTGAGTCTCGCGGCAGCCGTTGGGGCGTGGTGGGCGTTCGGCGCCAAACGTGAGCCTGTGACAGAACACGCTGGCCGCCAGCAGTACGCCGCCCTGCAGGGCCGCTGACGTTTCCCGCCAGGGTTCGCCAGGCGCCGGCGGAAGTCCGCGAAGCCTACGAGTTCGCCGCGCATCGCCCCGATGTGCTGCGGTACGTCCCGTGCTTCTGCGGTTGCTGGCGCAGCGGTCACCGAAGCAACTAAGACTGCTTCATCGACGAGGTCCCCGCCGACGGCCGGGTGGACATCGACGACATGGGATTCACCTGAACCATCTGCCTCGACGTCGCGCGTGTCGCGAGGGAGATGACGGAACAGCGAAGCAGCGTATCGGAGATTCAGCAGGCGGTTGACCGCAAGTACGCCCGCCTGCGGGAGAACCGAACGGATACACCCATCGCCCCACCCGACGAACGGGACGGGGGGGACTGACCGCAAACCGCTCTTCCGCCGAGCCGCGGAAGGCCGAAAGAAGGGAGATAGCAGTGGACTGGCAGAGCCTGCTCTGGAT
>JACCXV010000375.1 GCA_013696835.1 Gemmatimonadota bacterium
GTCCAGACGTTGTTCTCACGATCCGCGTCCGGGAAGTAGCGCCCGGCGTCTATCTCGACGCGCGTGACAGGCGAGCCCGCCGGCACGTTCACGGTGGCGGACGTGGCGCCGCGCAGCCAGGTCTCGACGGCCACGTCACGGCGCAGCGTCTCGCCGTCCGCACGCGTGATTGTCAGGTGCACTGGCATCGGCAGCTCCCCGCGGTCTTCCACGACGATGCGCGTTCCCTTCCCGGAAGAAGTCACCGACCCTATCGCCTGGTCAAGCAGCCACGTCTCATAGTACCAGCTCTGCCAGAACCAGTCCAGGTCCCTGCCGCTGACGGACTCGAAGGTGTTGAAAAGGTCCCATGGGTACGGGTGCTTCCACGCCCAGCGGTCATACAGAGCGTGGTAGCCCCGGCGGAACGTCTCGTCGCCGAGGACGCCCTGGAGAGCGCGCAGCACCGAGGCGGGCTTGCTGTAAGAGGCGACGGTGAAGGCCTGCGGGGGCTGATAGTCTGAGGGCCACATCATCTGTCCTTCGAGTCCGGCCTGCGCCACCTCGAGATACTCCTGCCAGTCGCCGAAGAAGGGATCCGAGCCGGGGAAGAAATCGAAGCGCGCGCCGTTCTCGTTGAAGGTCGTGGTGCCCTCGTCCAGCCAGGAGTACCGGCGCTCGTCGCTGCTGAGGGTCATGGGAACCCACATGTGCGCGATCTCGTGCACCGTCACGTTGTACAGGGCGCTGTCTCCCTGCGCGTTGTAGTCGCCGATGATCGTCATCATCGGGAACTCCATCCCTCCGCCGATGATCTCCGCCGCCTCGATCACGCTCATGTGGCTCCACGGGTAGGACAGCCCCGTGAGCTCGGACAGGGTTCGCACCGAGTGCTGAGCGTAGCGGGCGACGTTCGCCCAGCGCGGCGCCTCCTCCCGATACAGGGCGTCGACCCTCGCGTAGTCGGTCCTGCCGTCGCCATCCCGATCGCCTACCGGGGTGCGCGCCGCGTCCCAGGCAGATTCGCGCGTGACGCTGAACGCCACGTCGCGCACGGAGTCGGCCTTGAAGTGCCAGCTCAAGCGGCCCTCGGCTCCGGGAAGCGTGGCGGCCGCGAAGTCTGTCTTTGCGAGCACCGGCACCACCTCGTCGCTCGTCTCGGCGCGCCGAAGCCGCTCGAGCACGGGCTGCGCGAGCACCTGTTCGGCATTCTGAAGCTGGCCCGTCCCGAGCACGATCCAGCCGGCGGGCGCTTCGACGGTGTAGTCGTAGTTGCCGAAGTCCGCATAGAACTCGGCCTGGCCCAGGAAGGGATCGGTGTGCCACCCCACGACGTCGTCATAGACTGCCATCTGCGGGTACCAGTAGGCGAGGAACAGCAGGTTGTCGCGTGACCACCCCATACGCCCGCCGGCGCCCTGCTGGGCCACCTTGAAGGTCCAGTCGATGTCGAGCTGAACCGTCTCGCCGGCGCGCACGGCCCGAGGAGGGAGGATGATCAGCTGCGTGCCGAGCGTCACGTAGCGCGGCCCCGCGGTCGCACCTTGCCCGGGAGAGGGCAGGCCGGGGGGGCTCGCCCCCAGGGGCAGCTTGCGCCCGTCGACCGAGACACTCCCGAGCTGGATGCCGCCCGTGACCTCCTGGGGACCGTTCCGCATGGCTCCCGGAGCGTGCACGTTCTGGATCAGCTCGAGGACGAGTTGCGGGAGGCTGTCGGGCGAGTTGTTCGTGTAGGCGATCTGCGCGCGCCCTTCCACGCGCTTCTCGTCGGGGAACACGCGTGCCGTGAGGTCGTACTCCGCCCACTGCTGCCAGTAGCGCGGGCCCGGCTCCCCACGGGTCGTGCGCGTGCCGTTTTCAGTGGCCTGCTGAAAGGCCGGGATCGGTACCATGCGAGAAGGGAGCGGTCGCCGTGGGATCCCGCCGTCCGGGAGGGCTCCACCGGCGGACGAGCCTCTGCCGCCCGTCCCCAAGGAGCCATCCCCGGCCCCTCTCCCACCCGTCGCGGCGCAGCCCGCCAGCGTGAGAGCGACCACGAGCGAGAGCAGACGCAGCAGCATCCGACACCTCCGAAGGGGAATCCGGCTCGTCGAGAAAAAGCGGGAATGGAGAACCGCGGAAGATGCGGTTCTCCCAGGGCGGCAGGCAACGCGCCGATGACCAGCGCAGCGCTGCAGGTGCGAAGCGCACAGCGCGCGGTTTCAACCGTCCGGCCAGGCTCACAAGTGAATGAATTGCCTAACTGGTATAGGCAGCGACCACGCCCTTCAACCCGTCCGGACCGGAACCCCCCACCCGTTGACGTGGTACGTCCTGGGAGGTGGGCACCGCCTCTTGCGCGACCACCCGAACGAAACCCCGTGCCGAGAAGGATCGCCATGTCCCGTCGTCTCGCCATATGCGCCGCCCTCGTCACGCTGATCGTCGCCGTCATCGCTGTGTTCTCCGGCGGCCCTGACGCGCTCTCCTCCACCGGCAGTGATGCGCTCTCCAGCGGTCGTGATGCGCTCGCTAGCCGCGGGGGCGCGCTCTCCAGCGGCGGGGGCGCGCTCTCCGATAGCGGCGGTGCGCTCTCCGGCCGCGATGGGGTCGTGACCGCAGGGGCGCGCCCTTCCCGCACCCGCGTCTATCACGTCTCCAGCGCCGGGAACGACGGGAACGACGGCGGGAGCGCCGGCGACGCGTTCGCCACCGTCGGCCGGGCGGTGGCCGCAGTCCAGCCCGGCGACACGATTCGCGTCCACCGTGGCACGTACCGTGAGCTCGTCCGAATTCGCCAGCCCAGTGGCACCGCCGCCGCGCCCATCGTCCTGACGTCGGCAGGCGATGGGGAGGCGCTTCTGACCTGGACGTCTACCCCCCAGCCCTGCAGCGCCCGCTCGCCGAGCGACGCGCGCACGCTCCAGCTCATCGACGGCGTGGATCACTGGCGCATCGAGCAGCTCACGATCGAGGGTGGGATCCTCGTGGCGGGCCGCGGAGATCCGGAGCGGTTCCGCACGATCACGAGCGACAAGCGGCTGCCCGGCAACGGCGCCCGCGACTCGCTGGCCCACGCGCGCATCATCCCCGAGCACGGCGGTGACGGCGCCGATCACATCCGGATCGTCGGCAACGAGCTGCGCGGCCGCGGCGTCTACACGAAGCTGGCCCGGTGGGGTGTTGTCGACGACAACGAGATCCACCAGGTGGAGTGCGGGACCGGCCCGGGCATCCTGCTGAGCCGCTTCTCCTCCTTCTGGCACGTGCACGACAACTTCGTGCACGACACCCGGGGAGCGGAGAATCATTTCATGTGCGAGGGGATCCGGCACGCGAACGCCTCCAGCTACAACCTCACGGAGCGCAACCGCGTGGAGGACATCGGCGGCACGTGCCGCGGGATTACCACCGACGTGAACGCGAGCTGGAATCGCATCCTCGAGAACACCGTCGCCCGCGCGGCGATCAACTTCTCGGAGCAGCAGGGCGGCTGGGGCAACGAGTGGACGCGCAACTCGTCCATCGACCCTCGCCGGTCCGGATATTCGGTGTTCACGAAGGGCGCCAAGCGCCGCTCTCCGTACCATCCCGAGGACGACGGCGTCCCGGCGTACCTCCGATTCTCCCAGAACAAATCGCAGGGCGCGCGCAAGGATTTCGAGGCGGAAGCGCTGGCGAAGTCCGAGTTCGAGGGCAACGAATGGCGCGTGGTCGGGCTGGGCAGGACGTTGCGCAAGGGCTGGCGGGAGAACGGCAACCGCTGGGAAGGGAAGGATGACGTCCCGGAGGACATGACCGAGCGCGCGGGCGGCGGCGAGCGTGAGCGCCACCGCAAGGTTCCCGGCTCCGACCCGCGATGAGCCGAGGTCGTTCCCCGCGAATGGCTCAGCGCCTGCGGTAGACCGCCGTGTAGGTGACGTTCTCCTGCGGTACCACGATGGTGCGATTTGCCGGCGCCCCGTCCCGCCACCGCACGAAGTCGTACGTCGCCCCGTCCCGCGTCTGCGGAGAGACTGGGCCGAGCCCGCGCTGCATTCCCTCCACGGCAAGCACCGAGAATGGGTCTCGCCGGTTCTGTCCGTCGAGCTTCACGAGCAGACCCCCGGGGCTCGTCCGCAGCGCGATCGTGCTCGTCCGTGGCCGCACGTCGCGGAAGCTCTCGTTCGTGCGTCCCGCGGCGTCTGCCACTTTGAGGTGGATCCGGTACCAGACGTCCGCCGACTTCTCGCCCGTTGTGGGAATCACGAAAGAGCCGCTCTTCACGCCGCTCCGCGCTGGCAGGAACGGATGCGTGTGGGTCTCGTGGTGAAACACCACGGTCCACGTGAAGGCGCTGGCCGGGAGCGTCCCCTGCTCCGGGTCCGTCGCGCTTCCGGCGTAGGAGATCCTCTCGCCGGCGCGATACAGAGTTCCTGCAGCCGGCGAGCTGATCCTGCCGGTGGGCGGACTGTTCGACGTGATCGTGAGCGTTGCCGCGAGGCTGGTCGTCGAGCCGAACGAGTTTGAAACCACTACGCGGAAGCGGTCGCCGTCGTCGCTCGCCTGGACGGACGGGATCGTAAAGCTGCTCGACGTCGCACCCGGGATGGTCGCTCCGTTGCGCTGCCACTGGTAGGCCAGTGGCGCGCTGCCGCTCGCCGTCACGCTGAACGTCACCCGCTGTCCCAGCGAAGCCACCTGGTGCGCCGGCTGCGTGGTGATGGTCGGGGCCCGGCTCCCGAAGTCGATGCGATAGATTGCCCCCTCCGGCTGTCGCGTGAGGTAGCTGAGGGCGCCCCTGGGCCCCACGTCCAGGTCCACGGGCTTTCCGACCTCGCTGGCGAACGCCGTCACCCCGTTCGTGGACGGGTCCAGCTTGCGGATCCAGCCGCTGCAGTAATCGGCGAAGAAGTACTTTCCGACGTACTCGTCCGGATAGGCCTGCACGGCTGGGTTGTAGAACGCGCCACCCGTGATCGCGCACCCCGTGGTCGGCCCCTCCGGCCCGTTTCGGTAGGCGAAGAGCGGACTCGTGAACCTCGGATCGGAGGTCTCGCCCTCCGTCGCCGGCCAGCCGTAGTTCGCTCCGGACCTGCCAGGGTTGATCTCCTCCCACGTCGACTCGCCTACGTCGTTGATGAACATCCATCCCGTGCTGCTCTGGAAGGCGAAGGTGAACGGATTCCGCAGCCCCCGGGCCCAGATCGCGCGGTACTTGCCGGTGGCCTGTGCGTAGAACGGATTGTCGCCTGGAATCGACCCGTCCCTGTTGATTCGCAGAATCTTCCCCAGGAGGCTCGTGAGCAGTTGCGCCGGATTCCCCTGGGCGTTGTCCCCGACGGCGACGTAGAGCTTGCCGTCCGTGCCGAACTGCAGCGCGCCCCCGTTGTGATTGCTTGCTTCGCTGAGCTCGTCCAGCTCGAGCAGAACGACCTCGCTACCCGCCACGGCCCTGTCCCCCGTGGCCGTGAAACGGCTGACGCGGTTGTGGAGGGTAGGGCTCGTGGCCGTGTAGTAGACGTAGACGAAACGGTTGGTCGCAAACTGCGGGTCCAGCACCACCCCGAGCAGCCCGCGCTCTCCGCGCGCATCCACGTCCACCGTCACAAAGGGCGTACTCAGGAGGACGTTCTGCTTGACGACACGCAGCCGTCCACCCTGCTCGGCGACGAAGATCCGGCCATCCGGGGCGAACGCCATCGAGGTGGGATCGGCGAGGCCGCCCACGATCCGAACGTGGACGAACCCCGACTGTGCGGGCGAGGGTGCCGCTGCAAGCGCATGCAGGAGCGCCACCGCGAACAGCCGGAAGACGTAGCAACGAGCGGGGTGACGCACGGGCCTCTCTCCTCCGGCGTTCTCCGCCGGTCGGATTCCGGACTGACGCGAATCTCCGAGGAACGGAACCCAGCGGCAACCATGACTCTTCGAACCCTGTCATGCTCGACGCTGCGGGAAGCAGACGACGGCCGAGCGCGTCTCTGGAGGTCGTGACTCCACCCCCCGAACCCCGAGATCCCAACGGCCGCGGCGCGCGGCAGCTGCTCGGCGTCTTCCGCTACAGCGGCCGCGCCGTCGAGCTGGTGTGGACGACGAGCCGCTTCCTGACGATCGCGCTGGCGCTCCTGACGCTGCTCGGGGGCGTCCTGCCGGCGGCAACTGCGTACGTTGGCAAGCTCATCGTGGACGCCGTCGTCCAGGCGGCCGACACCGGCCTGCACGCCGATCGCTGGGCCGCGCTGGGATACGTCGCGCTAGAGGGAGGCATCGTCGTCGCGCTCGCCGCCGTTCAGCGGGGGCTGCTCGTCTGTCAGTCCCTCCTGCGCGCCCTGCTCGGCCAGCGGGTGAACGTCATGATCCTCGAGAAGGCGCTGACGCTGGACCTCGCGCATTTCGAGGATTCGGAGTTCTACGACAAGATGACGCGCGCACGGCGCGAGGCCTCGAGCCGCCCGCTCAGCCTCGTGACGCGGACGTTCGGCCTCGGGCAGAACGCGATCAGCCTGGTCGCCTTCGCGGGGCTGCTGCTGGGCTTCTCCCCGCTGGCCGTCCTCGTGCTCGCGCTCGCCGGGGTGCCGGCGTTCGTCGCCGAAGCCCGCTACTCCGGCGAAGCGTTCCGGCTGTTCAAGTGGCGCTCGCCCGAGACGCGCCAGCAGCTCTACCTCGAGACCGTGCTGGCGCGCGAGGACTACGTGAAGGAGGTGAAGCTCCTCGGGCTGGCACCCCGCCTCCTGCAGCGCTATCGGGAGATCTTCCAGAAGCTCTATCGCGCCGACCGGGACCTGACGCTTCGCCGGGGACTCTGGGGATACGTGCTGGGACTGCTCAGCACCCTCGCGTTCTACGCAGCCTACGCGTGGATCGTGGTCGAGGCGGTGGCGGGGCGGATCAGCCTGGGCGAGATGACGATGTACCTGCTCGTCTTTCGCCAGGGGCAGGCGGCTTTCTCCGCGAGCCTGTCCGCGATCGGGGGCATGTACGAGGACAACCTCTATCTCTCCACGCTCTACGAGTTCCTGGAACAGGAGGTTCTCCCCGGACCCGCCGGGGCGGCCGCCGGGCCGCTGCCGGGCGACGGGGTGCGCTTCGAGAACGTGACCTTCACCTATCCGGGCGCTCAGCGCCGGGCTGTCGATGGGGTGACGCTCCACCTGCGCCCCGGACGGAAGCTGGCGCTCGTCGGGGAGAACGGCTCCGGTAAGACGACGCTGATCAAGCTGCTGACACGGCTCTACGCGCCCGAAGCGGGAACGATCACGCTGGACGGGCTGGATCTGCAGGCGTGGGACGTGCAGGCGCTTCGCAGGCGCGTAGGCGTGATCTTTCAGGACTTCGTGCACTATCAGTTCCCGGTCGGCGAGAACATCGGCGCCGGCGACGTCGAGCACTTCGAGGACGAGCTGCGCTGGCGTCAGGCAGCGGGCAAGGGCATGGCGGCGCCGTTCATAGAGGAGATGAAGGACGGCTACCGCACGCAGCTCGGACGCTGGTTTCAGGACGGGCGCGAGCTTTCCATCGGGCAGTGGCAGAAGATCGCTCTGTCTCGCGCCTTCATGCGGGAGAGCGCCGACATCCTCGTGCTGGATGAGCCGACCGCCGCCATGGACGCGGAGGCCGAGATGCGCGTCTTCGATCACTTCCGCGAGATCACGAAAGGGCAGATGGCGATCCTCATCTCGCACCGCTTCTCGACGGTGCGCATGGCGGACGAGATCGCGGTCCTGGAGGATGGCCGCCTCGTCGAGCACGGCTCGCACGAGGAGCTCCTGCGGGCCGCCGGAAGGTACGCGCACCTGTTCTCGCTGCAGGCAGCGGGATACAGGTAGCTGGCGGCGATGAGCCGGTTCGAGCAGCGCCGGGTCGTGGCGCGGACCCCGGCGGGGGAGGAGGTGGAGGTGCCCTGCGTGTGGGTGCCGCGCAGCGGCAGGCGGGTGCTCGCGATCTGGCGGCGCGAAGGGGTGCCGGCCGGCTCGCACGTCGTGAGCGAGGGCGTCACGTATCGCGTACGGATCGTCTCGCCACTGAACGAGACGACCGACCGCGCCACGCTGGAGGAGGTTGGCGCTCCGCGGATGGAATAGCTGCTGCGCTCCCGGCGGTCACTCGGCGCGTAATAGAGGCATTGCTGCTGAGTCGGGCCGCTGGGTCGGGCAACTCGGGCTCCTGTCCATCCACTTATAGACCCGATGTACTAGTTGCACGGGCGGCCCAGGGACGCAGATTGTGGCATGCGACGCATCCGCCCCTACATCATCCTGCTCGCGCTTTCGCTGGCGGGGTGCAGCTCCGAACCAGCCGCGCCGGAACGAGAGCTGCACCCGGCGGCCGGGGAATCGCGAGCGAGCGACTCGGGCCTGCTCGCCGCAGCAGCAGCGATCACTCCCGTAACGAGCTGCACGGTGCCGGCACCCGCGGCGAAGGAGTCGGTGAACTTCGCCACCCGCCGCTACTATTCCCCCGGCGGGCAGGCGCAGCGGCTGGACATCGCCTGGCCACGCAGCCCGGGGAGGAAACCGCTGGTCGTGGCCATCCACGGCGGCGGATGGTACGAGCACAGCCGCAAATTCATGCAGCAGGAGATCCTTACGCTCGCCGGCCAGGGGTACGTGGCGGCATCGCTGGACTACCGCCTGACAACCCTCGGCGGGGCGAACACGTTCCCCGCTGCCGTGCAGGACGTGCGTTGCGCCGTGCGCTGGCTGCGCGCGAACGCCGGAAGCTTCGACATCGACCCCGCACGCGTCGCGGCTCTGGGCTACTCGGCAGGGGGTAACCTGGCGGCGATGCTCGGCACCGCGGGGAACGTGGGCAGCCTCGACGGCACGTGCCCCGTGACGGGGACGTCGCCGGCAGTGGACGCCGTGCTCGCGTTCTACGCTCCGCTGGACCTGCGCGACTCCGATCTGTTCACGCCCGATCTCTCCGACATCGTCAACGACTACCTCGGCAACACGCCGGAGTCGAACCCCGCCGAGGCCGCGCTCGCCTCACCCATCGCGCACGTGAGCTCCTCGGACGCGCCGACCCTGCTCTTCCACCGCACGCGCGATCCCCTCGTGCCCCTCGCGCACTCACGCACGATGCGCAGCGCGCTCGATGCAGCCGGGGTGCCCGCGACGCTTGTCGAGGTGAGCGGTACGCAGCACACGTTCCGCGCATTCGCGACCTCGTCCAGCCTGCGGGTCGTGCCCTGCACCACGCTCGCCTTCCTCGAGCAGGAGCTGGCCCCCTAAGCGAGCGAACAGCGACCTCTTCATCCGCGGCTAGCGGGACTTTCGGGACGCTGGATCCTTTCGGACGTCGGGCAGCGAACCGAGCCGACATCGCGGCGGCACTGTCTGCTTTTCGTACATCTTCGCACCTCCGCGCGTGCATGTTCGTTGACACGGCCACTGCTCCGCGTAGGATGCAAATGACACGTCGTTCGTCACTCGGCACGCGAGAGTGATGGCTTCGTCGCAAGCACGAGATGGCTCGCTGCCATGGTGCTTTCGTGTCGGGCGCTCCGCTGCAAGGGCGGAGCTGGAGTGCAGGGTGAAGGAGCATCGTGACGGTCCGAGCACGGCAGATCCGAGACTCTCGGGACTGCCCCCTCGAAAACAGCAGGCTCCCACCACTCAGCAACATCCCCGTTCGTTTCTGGTTCACACCTTTCGGGAGGTTTTAATGCAGCGTCTGCTGGTTTTGGCCATGCTCTGTAGCACGCTGGTGCTGGGCGCCTGCTCGGAATCCCAGAGTCCCTCGGAGCCTTCGGACGGAAGCGAGGCGGGGGCGCTCGCCAACGTCCAATCGGGCAGCGGCGGGCTCGATCTCGCAAGCGAAACGGATGCCTCGACCGAGGGCACGGGGACGATCTCGGTGGGCTCGGCGGACGCCGCCACCGAAGCGGTGACATGCCAGCAGATCGGATCGCACCGCGTGTGCTTGACCCACCGGCCGCGGAACGGAGGGCTTCTCATCCAGCAGGTCGATGCGCGGGGCAGGCTGCGGTTTCAGACCTGTACGCGCGGTCAGGCGTTCCTCAATGGCCTCAGGTACTCCCAAACGAATGCGGTTTGCGGCTTTGCGGGGAACGTGATCTTTGCCACGCATCCGCGGGACGTGCAGACCTTCCGCGGCGACCGTGTGTGTCACCGCTGGACGAGTGGGATCAGCGCCAGGGACGTCTGCTTCAACATCGTGTAGCC
>JACCXV010000386.1 GCA_013696835.1 Gemmatimonadota bacterium
CGTCCTGGCTCTGCCAGCGCGCACCCCCGCCAGCGCCCCGACCGGGGCCGTTCGCGGGGATCAGCAGGGCCTCGGCACCGCCAGCGATCAGCTCGTCCACCGTACGCGGGTACCAGGCTTCCTCGCAGATCAGGATTCCGAGGCGCCAGCCTGCGAGCTCCACCACGCAGACGTCCGTGCCGGGCTTGAAGAAGCGGCCCTCGTCGAAGAGCCCGTACGTCGGCAGGTGGCGCTTGCGGTGGATCGCCGTCACCCGCCCGTTCATGGCCACCAGGACGGAGTTGTAGAAGGCGCCATCGCCGCCCTCCTCGACGAAGCCGATCACGAGCGCGACGTCGGCGCTTCGCTCGGCGATGCCGGCGAGCTCCGGTCCGTCGGCGCGCAGGGCAACCGCGGAGACGGCGTCCTGCAGGGCATACCCGGTGAGCGCGAGCTCGGGAAATAGCACGATTTGCGCTCCCGCCGCGCGCGCCTCACCGGCCATCCGCTGGATCTCGCGCAGATTTCCAGCGACGTCGCCGAGACGCGGCCTGGTCTGCGCCACGTGCGCGGAGAGGATCTCCACGGGTCTTCCGCCTGACCGAGAGGAAAGCGGCCTCGAATATCACCGGCGCGGCTAGCCCCGGCCAGCCAACCGAGTCGCCGTTTCTGCTCCGGGTTGGCGCGTCCTATCTTGGTGGGACTGGCTTTGGCTCTTCGGCGTGAGCGTCCCGGCGTGAGGTCCACGCGGCGCGCGCCCGTGATAGGGGCCCGTCCTGCGCGGGGGCTTCGAGGCCGGAAGGGATCGAATCGCAGGATCGGTGAGAACCGAATCGGAGAGGAAGGCCATGCCACTGGACAAGCTCACCATCCGGATGCAGGAGGCGCTCGCCGGCGCACAGGCGGCAGCGGCCAGCCGCGGAAACCCGCAGATCGAGAGCGAGCACCTGGCGCTCTCCCTGCTGGACCAGCCGCAGGGGGTCTTTCCCGCTCTGCTGGGGCGGCTCGGCGTGGACGCAGAGCGTCTGCGGGGGGAGCTCGAGGGGGAGATCGGGCGCTTCCCGCGCACCTCGGGCGGAGTCCAGCCGGGGCTCGGCCGGGAAGCCCGGGAGCTGCTCGACGCCTCGGACCGCGAGGCGGCAGCGCTGAAGGACGAGTACCTGAGCACGGAGCACCTGCTGCTCGCCGCCGCTGCCACGGGACGGGGGACGCTGGGCCGTCTCCTGAAGCGGGAAGGGGTCGGGCGTGACGAGGTCCTGCGGGCGTTGCAGGAGGTACGCGGGGCGCAGCGGGTGACCGACCCGAACGCCGAGGAGCGCTATCAGTCGCTCGAGCGGTACGGCCGCGATCTCGTGGAGTTGGCACGCCGGGGCAAGCTCGACCCCGTCATCGGGCGCGACGACGAGGTGCGGCGCGTGATGCAGGTGCTCTCCAGGCGCACGAAGAACAATCCGGTCCTGATCGGCGATCCCGGCGTGGGCAAGACCGCCATCGTCGAGGGGCTGGCGCAGCGCATCGTGAGCGGCGACGTGCCGGAGACGCTCCGCGACAAGCGGCTGATCGCGCTCGACATCGGCGCGCTGGTAGCGGGCGCGAAGTTCCGTGGAGAGTTCGAGGAGCGCCTGAAGGCCGTCATCAAGGAGGTCGTCGCCTCCGAGGGCCACGTCATCCTGTTTATCGACGAGTTGCATACGGTGGTGGGGGCGGGCGCCGCCGAGGGGGCGGTGGACGCGTCCAACATGCTGAAGCCGCCGCTCGCGCGCGGCGAGCTGCGGGCCATCGGCGCCACCACGCTGGACGAGTACCGCAAGCACATCGAGAAGGACCCGGCTCTCGAGCGCCGCTTCCAGCCGGTTCTCGTGGACGAGCCCTCGGTGGAGGACACGATCGCGATCCTGCGTGGCTTGAGGGAGCGCTACGAGGTGCACCACGGCGTGCGCATCACCGACCGCGCGCTGGTCGCGGCCGCCACGCTGTCCCAGCGATACATCGCCGACCGCTTCCTGCCCGACAAGGCGATCGATCTGATCGACGAGGCTGCCAGCCGGCTGCGCATGGAGATCGACAGCGTTCCGGTGGAGATCGACACGATCGAGCGCCGCATCCTGCAGCTCGAGATCGAGCGCGCGGCGCTGAAACGTGAGACCGATCCGGCCTCCATCGAGCGGCTGCAGAGGATCGAGCGCGAGCTGGCGGACCTGGGCGCGGAACGCGACGAGCTGCGCGCCCACTGGAGCCGAGAGAAGGGCCTGCTCGGGGAGATCGCAGGCGTCAAGGAGCAGATCGAGAACGCGCGCGCAGCCATCGAGGAGGCTCAGCGCTCCGGCAGCCTCGAGAAGGCGGCGGAGCTGCGCTACAGCCGGCTGCCCGAGCTGGAACGCCGGATAGCGGACAGGGAGGCCGACCTGCAGGCGTTGCAGGCCGGCGGGCGCCAGATCCTGAAGGAGGAGGTCGACGAAGAGGACATCGCCGAGGTCGTCTCGCGCTGGACCGGGGTGCCGGTGTCGCGCCTGGTTGAAGGAGAGCGCGAGAAGCTCGTTCACATGGAGGAGCGGCTGCGCCAGCGGGTCGTGGGCCAGGACGCCGCCGTGCGTGCCGTGGCCGACGCGGTCCGCCGCGCGCGCGCAGGGCTGAAGGATCCCGGACGTCCGATCGGCTCCTTCATCTTCCTGGGGCCGACGGGGGTGGGCAAGACGGAGCTCGCCAGGGCCCTGGCCGAGTTCCTGTTCGACGACGAGAACGCGATGGTGCGTCTCGACATGTCCGAGTACATGGAGAAGCACACCGTCTCACGGCTGGTCGGAGCGCCCCCCGGCTACGTCGGCTACGAGGAAGGGGGCCAGCTAACGGAGGCCGTGCGCCGCCGGCCGTACTCGGTCGTGCTCTTCGACGAGATCGAGAAGGCCCATCCCGACGTCTTCAACGCGCTCCTCCAGATCCTCGACGACGGGCGCCTCACGGACGGCCAGGGGAGGGTGGTGGACTTCAAGAACGCAGTCATCGTCATGACCTCCAACATCGGCAGCCAGTACATCCAGGAGATGCGGGACGCACCCCCGGAGCAGGTGGAGAAGGCGGTGCTGAACGCCCTCCGTCAGCACTTCCGGCCAGAGTTCCTGAACCGCGTGGACGACATCATCCTCTTCAGCCGTCTCACGGAGGAGCAGCTGGAGGAGATCGTGGACATCCAGCTCGCGCGGCTCGAGCGGGTGCTCGGCGAGCGCCAGGTCACCCTGCAGCTGAGCCCGGCAGCGAAGCGCCGCCTCGCGCGCGAGGGCTTCGATCCCGTCTACGGCGCTCGGCCGTTGAAGCGGGCCATCCAGCGCCTCCTACAGAACCCGTTGTCGATGAAGCTGCTCGAAGGCGAGATCCGCGAAGGTGCGCGGCTGCGCGTGGAGGTGGGGGAGGAGGGAGGTGCCTTCCGCTTCGAGACGCTGGAGCCGGTCGAGCTCGATGGCGAGGTCACGGGGGAGGTGGCTGCATCACCTCGATGAGCACGCCGCCCGTGTCCTTGGGGTGGAAGAAAGCCACCGTCGATCCGCGGGACCCCGGGCGGACCCCGGGAGGGAGGGCCCGGATCCCCGCGGCCTCGGCGGCGCGCACCGCGGCGGCACAATCGGAAACGCGGAAGGACAGGTGGTGAACACCGGGGCCGCGCGCGTCGAGGAAGCGCCGGACCGCGCAGTCCCCGAGCGGTTCGAGCAGCTCGATCGCGCCGCCGCCCGGGAGGGCGAGGAACCCCACGCGCACGCCTTCGGACGCCACCTCCTCCACGTGCGCGAGGTCGGTCCCGAGCAGGGCCCGCCAGACGCCCGCGGCCACCTCGACGCTTTCGACGGCGATGGCCACGTGATCGAGGCTGCCGGAGGGGAACAGCGGGGCTCCTCGCGCCGTACGGTCGTTTGACACAAGATCAGGGAGGGGCGTAACTTAACGCCCCCTCCCCCCGGCACAAATCGGCTCAACGCGAGGACGAATGGCTGCCAACACGCTGGAGCTCACCGATCAGGATTTCGACGCGGAAGTGAAGAACTCGGACCAGCTGGCGCTGGTGGACTTCTGGGCAAGCTGGTGCGGGCCCTGCCGCATGATCGCCCCCATAGTCGACGAGCTGGCCGAGGAGTACCAGGGGAAGCTGAAAGTCTACAAGCTGGACGTGGACGCCAACCCGAAGAGCACTTCCGCGTACAGCGTTCGCTCGATCCCCAGCATCCTCTTCTTCAAGGGCGGCACGGTTGTGGACTCGGTGCTCGGCGCCGTCGGCAAGAACAAGCTGAAGGAAAAGATCGACCAGCACATCTGATGCGCCCCGCCGGCCAGGCCCGCCGGCTGCGCGGCATAGGGGACGAGTGCGCCCGCACGGGCCGAGCCCTCCGGGGACCCGCCGGGCCCCACCGCAGGGGGCGAGCTTGTTTCCAGACTTCCTGAAGGCTCTCGCGCTCGGCATCCTGAGCCCGGTCACGCGGGTCCTCGTGAAGCGCCGGGTGCACCCCAACGTCCTCACCACGCTCGGGTTCCTCGTCACCCTGGGTGCGGCGCTCGCCTTCTTTCTGGGCCGCGTTCGGCTGGGCGGATTCATCGTGCTCGCGGCTGGCGCGTTCGACATCCTCGACGGCAAGGTCGCGCGCGAGACGGGACTCGCGTCCAAGTTCGGCTCGTTCTACGACTCCACGCTGGACCGCATCTCCGAGCTTGTCATCTACGCGAGCCTGCTCTCCGTCTACCTCGAGAGCCCCTATCCCTGGGTCGTGTACGTGACCTTTGCCGCGGCTGGCGGGGCGCTCATGGTGAGCTACACGCGGGCGCGCGCGGAGGCGCTCGGTATCCCGTGCAAGATCGGGCTGATGCAGCGTCCGGAGCGCGTGGTGGGACTGGGAGTGGGTGCGATGCTCGGCATCGAGGCGCTCGTCGTCGTGCTGTCGCTCCTCGCCGTGCTCTCGACCTTCACCGCGGTCGAGCGAATCTTCGCGGTCTACGGCGTGGCGCGCGCGGTGCCGCTGGACGGCCCGATCCCCGCGGAGCGGCTCGCCGGACGGAAGCCCCACACCGTTTCCGAGCGCGATTGACCTGTGCCGCGCGATCGCTCCGCCGCTTGGGGGGAGCGCGTGCGCTGCCGTGAGCGTGCAGTGAACTGCAGACGGAGGACATGATGACCGACCAGGCGCGGAGCGGAGCATGACCGACGAGCGGAAAGCCCCAGGAGGACACGCGGCGCGCATTCGCGAGCCGCAAGGCAAGCTGGGCGTGCTGCTGCCCGGGCTCGGCGCCGTGAGCACGACGTTCATCGCCGGGGTCGAGTCGATCCGCCGGGGGATGAGCCAGCCCATCGGCTCCCTCACGCAGATGGGCCACATCCGTCTGGGAAAGCGCACGGAGCACCGCAACCCGCGGATCTCCGAGCTCGTCCCGCTCGCGGACCTGGCCGACCTGGAGTTCGCCGCGTGGGATCCATTCGAAGCCGACGCGTATCGCTCCGCGCTGAACGCCGGCGTGCTGGAGCCGGAACTCCTGAACCAGGTGCGTCCCTTCCTCGAGGGGATCCATCCCCTGCCCGCAGCCTTCGACCAGCATTACGTGAAGAAGCTGGACGGACCGAACGTGAAGCGGGGCGCAAGCAAGATGGAGCTGGCGGAGCAGCTGATCGAGGACATCGCGACGTTCCGCCGCGACCGCGGCGTGGAGCGGCTGGCGATGGTCTGGTGCGGCTCCACCGAGATCTTCCTGCAGCCGGGCGCCGCGCATCAAAGCGTGCAGAGTTTCGAGCGCGCGATGCGCGAGAACGACCCTTCGATCGCCCCCAGCATGCTCTACGCGTACGCCGCGATCATGTCCGGCGTGCCGTACGCGAACGGCGCCCCGAACCTGTCGGTGGACCTGCCCGCGCTGGTCGCGCTTGCCAACGAGCGCGAGGTTCCGATATGCGGCAAGGACTTCAAGACCGGTCAGACGCTGCTCAAGACGGCGCTGGCGCCCATGCTGAAGGCCCGCCTGCTCGGCCTCGCCGGCTGGTTCTCGATGAACATCCTGGGGAACCGGGACGGCGAGGTCCTGGACGATCCCGAGTCGTTCAAGACCAAGGAAGAGTCGAAGCTCTCGGTGCTCGAGTACATCCTGCAGCCCGAGCTCTATCCCGCGCTCTACGAGAAGTTCTACCACAAGGTGCGGATCAACTACTACCCGCCGCGCGGGGACAACAAGGAGGGGTGGGACAACCTCGACATCTTCGGATGGCTCGGATATCCGATGCAGATCAAGGTCGACTTCCTCTGCCGCGACTCGATCCTCGCGGCACCGATCGTACTCGACCTGGTGCTCTTCCTGGACCTCGCTGCGCGGGCGGGGATGAAGGGCATCCAGGAGTGGCTGTCGTTCTACTTCAAGAGCCCGATGGTGGCGCCCGAGCTCTATCCCGAGCACGACCTCTTCATCCAGCTCATGAAGCTTAAGAACACGCTCCGCTGGTTGCGCGGGGAGGAACAGATCACCCACCTGGGGGTGGAATACTACGACTGATCCCCGCACCACCGCCTCCTGCTGCAGGCCGATTGTCCCGGCCGGATCGCGCCGGTAGGTTGGCGTGTCGGGCGAGCGTGGGGTGTTCGTCACGTTCGAGGGCGGTGAGGGAAGCGGGAAGAGCACGCAGGTCTCGCTGCTCGGCCCATGGCTGCGGGAGCGCGGGGTCCCGGTCCTGTCGGCCCGCGACCCCGGCAGCACCCCCCTGGGGGAGGCCGTCCGCCGCCTCCTGCTGGACGCCCGCGCCGCTCCGGTCGCGCCCCAGTCCGAACTGCTCCTGTACGCGGCGGCGCGGGCCCAGCTCGTGCATGAGATCGTGCAACCGGCGCTCGGAGCTGGACGCGTGGTCCTGCTCGATCGCTATGAGGACTCGACCTACGCCTACCAGGGCGCGGGCCGCGGCCTCGGCGAGGAAGCGGTTTCGCGCGCGAACGAGGTCGCGACCGGCGGCCTCCGCCCGGATCTGGTCGTGCTGCTCGACGTGACCCCCGACGAGGGCCTGCGCCGCCGCTGGGCCGCAGTGGGCAGCGCGGGTGGAGACCGGATGGAGCGGGAGGAAGAGGGTTTTCACCAGCGCGTGCGCGCGGCGTATCTCGCGCGCGCCGATGCCGAGCCCGCGCGATTCCTGCTGCTCGATGGCCGTAGGGCGGCCGACACGATTCACCACGAGGTGCGCGCGCGGGTGCTCGCACTCGTCCAACGCGAAATGCCACAGGGGTGTGAATGATGCAGCGACGCGCAGTCCGATGATCCAGCGACGCGCAGGCTTCCTCGTGACCGCCGCGTTCTTCGTGGCGCTGCTCGCTGCCGGCGTGATCTACGATGACCTGTCGGCCCGCAACGGAGCCGGGGTGTACGATCAGGTGCGTCTGTTGAACGAGGTGGTTGACCAGGTCTCGGAGAAGTACGTGGACCGGCTCGACCGCGACGAGCTCTACGTGCGGGCGATCAAGGGCCTGGTCGAGAGCCTCGATCCGTATTCGGAGTTCCTCACCCGCGACCAGTACTCCGACCTAAAAATCCACACCACCGGCAACTACCAGGGCCTGGGCATCAGCATCGACATCCGCGACGACGTCCTGACAGTCGTTGCTCCCATCGAGGGCACGCCTGCCTACGACGCAGGCGTGTACCCGGGGGACAGGATCGTCGAGGTGGACGGTGCGAGCACGCACGGCTGGACGAGCGAGAAGGCCGTGAACGAGCTGCGCGGCCCTGCGGGCAGCTCCGTCGTGCTCACCGTGGTGCGCGAGGGCCTCTCCGAGCCGCTCCAGTTCCGCATCCGGCGCAAGAACATCGACATCCCCAGCGTGCCGTATGCCTTCATGATTCGCGACGGCATCGGGTACATCCGCTTCAGCCAGTTCTCCGAGCGCGGGGCCCGCGAGGTGCAGTCCGCGGTCGAGCGTCTCCGCAAGGATGGCATGCGCAGCCTCATCCTGGACGTGCAGCGCAACCCCGGTGGCCTCCTCGACCAGGCGATCGACGTCACCGACCTGTTCCTGGACCGCGGAGAGGTGATCCTCACGACCCGCGGCCGGGTGTCGGAGCAGAACCGCAAGTACTACGCGCATGACGACGTGAACTACGGCAGCTTCCCGATCGTGATTCTCGTCGACGAGGGCACGGCCAGCGCGTCGGAGATCCTCGCCGGGGCCCTGCAGGACCACGACCGCGCGCTGATCCTCGGGCGGCAGACCTTCGGCAAGGGTCTCGTGCAAAGCCTGTTCCCGCTGGAGGGCAGCGAGGCGGCCCTCAAGCTCACGACCGCGCGCTACTACACGCCGAGCGGACGCAACATCCAGAAGGAGGAGATCCGGTCCGCCGTGTTCGACCTCGTAGACGAGGAGGAGCCGCCGATGCGCGAAGCGCGCCGCGAGGAGGGGAAGGTGCCCGACAGCCTGGTCTTCAAGACGGACATGGGCCGCGAGGTCTACGGCGGGGGCGGTATCACGCCCGACCTCGTCGTCGAGGACACGCTCAGCACGGTCGGCAGAGAGCTGGTCTGGGATCTGCGGGCGAAGAACGTGTACTTCGACTACGCGGTGCGCTACCGGGCGGCACACGAGAAGCTGCCGAAGGACTGGCGCCCCTCCGCGGCCGAAGAGGCGTCGTTCCGCGCCTACCTGCGCGATCGTGAGGTGATCTTCGCCGAGGAGGAGTACCAGGCCGAGCGCGACTTCGTCCTGAACTCGCTGCGCTTCGAGGTGGTCGAGCAATACCACGGCAAGGGTGCCGCCGTGAAGGCGGCGCTCGACGCGGATCCGGCGCTCTCCGCCGCCATCGGGCTCCTCGAGCAGGGGGAGACGCTTCGCGAGGTCTTCCAGCTGGCGCAGGCGAGGAGCGACGCGCAGGAGGAGCAAGCACTCACCAAGCCTCCGGTGGACCAGGCTGCGATGCAGCCGCCGCCAGCCGGAGAGGCGCGGGCGCGCTGATCGGGCGTTGATCGGCGGGCGAACCGTCTGTTCGGCAGCGCCCCGGGAGCGGATTGCCAAGATGAGAGAGAAGGGCCTCGCCGCGGCGGGGCCCTTCCACATGTGCGCACCTCAAGGAGCATGCAAGGGATGAGGGCCGGACGCGTGAACCCCGATCGCCGGACGACAGGGGGGTGGGCCGGTGGCTTGCTCGTCGCTTCCCTGGCGCTGTCGTCGCTGGTGCTTTCGCCGGTGGGGCAGCGTGACATTCTCGCTCAGCAGCAACCCTCCCCGGGGGCGCAGCCGCCGTCACGGAACCACAAGGTCATCCAGGATCCCCGCCTCGAAGCAGACTCGACGCTGTTCCCCTACGAATGGAGGGCGCTCGACCAGCTCGAGCGGACAGTGCGAGCGATCCGGCCCAGCCTCGAAGAAGCCGATGTTCGCGCGCTCGTGGCCGCGGTGCCGCGCATGCAGCAGCGGGTCTCGGCACTCTCGATCGATTCGCTGCCCGCGGCACTGCGGAGCCGGAAGGGAGAGGTCACGGGAAGGAGGGTCGCGATGGAGAGCGCGCTGGCGCGTGTCAGACGCCTTTCCGAGGCGGCGCTACGGGCACCGGCTCGTCCCGGAAGTGCGGTCCTGCTGTCCTTCGGTGACGCACATGCCGATTCGACGGAGCTGAAGGCGGCGGTCACGGGCGCGGAGCCTCTCCAGCCGCTTGCCAGCGATTCCCTCCCGCCACTCACCACGGCAGGCGACGATGATGAAGGCGCGTCCGTCGGAGATGGCCGTTCAGGTGCCCCGGACATGCCTGCAGACTCCAATGCCGCGGCGACCGCCGACTCTCTTGCGAACGCGGATCTCGCGGCGTTCCTGGACGCGTGGCGGGATGCTATCGGCCACGCGGAGAGCCTGATGCATCTAATTAGATCAATGCCACTACATTCTTAACTTTCATCAGTTTAGCCATGCGTCTCACATGTTGATTCTGGCTTGCGCTCAAAGGGCCGTTCTCAGGATCAGATGTACGCACAGGTAGAGCAGCACGCCCCCGAACACCGTGAGCGGCAGCGTCACGCCTTCCTCCCGATTCGCCTCGGGCAGCAGGTCCGAGGCGGCTACGTACAGGGTCGCTCCGGCCGAGAGGGCGAGCCCCAGGCCGAGCCACTGACGGGCGGCGTTCATGGCCAGCGCGCCGGCGACGCACGCCACGCCGAGGGCGGCGGCTCCCCCGAGCGCCTGGCGCCTGGAGCGGCCGGTGAGCAGAAGGATGGATGCCAGCGTGAAGCCCTCGGGCAGCTTGTGGATGAGGATCGCGAGGAAGAGCAGCGTGCCGAGAGGGAACGAGACGAGGAACCCCGAGGCGATCGAGATGCCGTCCAGGAAGGAGTGAAGGGTGAGTGCCACGAAAGCCCCCGTTCCGCCGGCCGGCGTGAGGAACTCCCCGTGATGATGCGTCTCCTCCCCGAAATGGAAATGCGGGACGAGCCCGTGCTCGAAGAGGTGTACGAGCAGGTAGCCTGCGAACGCGGCCGGGAGGGCGAGGGTCGTGTGCTGCTGGCTGGCGGGGAGGACTTCCAGGAAAGCGACGGCGAGCATGAAGCCTGCGCCCAGAGCGACGAAGACCTTCAGGAGCGAGGCGCTCCAGGTCTTCCGCGCCGTGAGCGCCAGACCGCCGACGAAGTTCCCGATGCCCGCCGCCGCGGCCATCCACACCCCGAGGCTGATCACGGGAATCGGCGTGGTCGCATGGCCGCATAGAGTACAGGCGGGGCGCGGGGCTGTCCACGGACGCACGG
>JACCXV010000394.1 GCA_013696835.1 Gemmatimonadota bacterium
CTCCAGACCGAGGCCGAGGTGCCGGGGCTGGACGACGCGGGGTTCCAGGAGCAGGCCGAGAAGGCCAAGCAGAACTGTCCCGTGTCCAGGGCGTTGGCTGGACCCGAGATCAGCCTCGACGCCCGCCTGCGCGCGTGATCCGACCGGGTCCGCGCGCGTGACGAGCGTTCGCGGTGATGAGCGTCCGCGAATGACGAGCGTCCGCGCGTGACCCGATTCCGCGGCGACCACGAGGCGTTCGGCCGCCCGGGCATCGCGCCGCGCTGGACGCACGGGGACAAGGATGGCGTCGGCACCGCCTACGCGGCTTCCAGCCGGCTCTGGTTCACGCTCTGGAAGGGCCTCGTCACGGAGGTCTACTACCCGACGGTGGACCGTCCGCAACTGCGCGACCTCCAGTACCTGGTCAGCGACGGCGAGACCTTCGTGCACGAGGAGCTGCGCCACCTCGAGAGCGTGACAGAGCGCATGGAGCCGGGGTTGGCCTATCGCGTCCGCAATGCCGATCCGGGCGGGCGGTACGTGCTCGAGAAGGAGATCATCGCGGACCCGCACCTTCCCTGCCTGCTCGTCCGCACGCGTGTCACGGGCGAACCGCAGCTCGTCTCCCGCCTCAAGCTCTACGCCCTCTGCGCCCCGCACCTGGAGGTGGGCGGATGGGACAACAACGCGTGGATCGTGGACGACGGCGGCCGTGAGGTGCTCGTGGCGGAGAAGGGGGGCACGTGGCTCGCCCTGGGAGCCAGCGTTCCCTTCACCGCTAGCTCGGTCGGCTACGTCGGCAGGAGCGACGGCTGGACCGACCTGAGCCGCAATCGCCGGCTCACGTGGCGCTTCGATCGAGCTCTCGCCGGGAACGTCGCACTCACCGGCGAGATCGACCTCGGCGCGGGCGGCGCAACCTCCGGATTCACGCTCGGCCTGGCCTTCGGTGACGGCCTGCACGGCGCCCTGACCGCGCTCTTCCAGGGTCTCGCGACCGCGTTCGACCAGCAGCTCGACCGCTTCCAGGAGCAGTGGGGCCGGCCCTGCCGCTCCCGCGCCAGGCTGGAAGGCGCGAGCCGCGACGGCGGAAACCTGTTCCGGACCAGCTACAACCTCCTGCTCGCGCACGAGGACAAGACGTACCAGGGCGCCATGATCGCGTCGCTGTCGATTCCCTGGGGCGAAGCCCGCGAGGACCGGGAGGCGGAGGGCGGCTACCACCTGGTCTGGACCCGGGACATGGTGAACAGCGCGCTGGCGCTGCTCGCGGGCGGCAACCGCACGACCCCGCTGCGGGCGCTCATCTACCTCGCCACGGCGCAGCTTCACGACGGAGGCTTCCCGCAGAACTTCTGGATCGACGGACGCCCCTACTGGAGCGGCGTGCAGCTCGACGAGGTCGCCTTCCCGATCCTCCTGGCGCACCGGCTGCTGCGGGAGGACGCCCTGCAGGAGTTCGACCCCTATCCGATGGTCCTGAGGGCGGCCGGCTTCCTGCTCCGGCACGGTCCCGTGACCGATCAGGAGCGCTGGGAGGAAGCGTCCGGCTACTCGCCGTCCACGCTCGCAGCGTGCATCGCGGCGCTCGTCTGCGCCGCCGACTACGCGCGCCGCAGAGGAGAGGACGCGTCCGCCGGCTTTCTCGAGCAGCAGGCGGATTTCCTGGAGGGGAACGTCGAGCTGTGGACGGTGACCTCGCGCGGCAGCCTCGTTCCGGGGATCGCGCGTCATTACGTCCGCATCCACCCCGCGCGGCCCGGCGATCCCCTGCCGGAGAACGGGCCGGACGACGCGACAATAGTGCTGGCGAACCAACCTCCCGGCGCCCCTGCCGGGCATCCTGCGCGGGAGATCGTGGACGCCGGCTTCCTCGAGCTCGTCCGCTACGGCATCCGCCGGGCCGACGACCCGCTCATCAGGGATTCTCTGCGGGTCGTGGACGCCATCCTCAAGGTAGACACGCCGGCCGGGACGTGCTGGCGACGCTACAATCACGACGGCTACGGCCAGGCCGAAGACGGCGGCCCCTACGTGGGGCACGGAAAGGGCCGTGCCTGGCCGCTGCTGGCCGGCGAGCGCGGGCACTACGAGCTCGCCAGCGGCGGCGACGGGCGGTCAGCGGTAGAGGCGTTCGAGCGCTTCGCGTCCCCGACGGGGCTCCTGCCGGAGCAGGTCTGGGACGCAGAAGACATCCCGTCGGAGCACATGTACCTGGGAAAGCCGACTGGGTCCGCGATGCCCCTGCTCTGGGCGCACGCCGAGTACGTGAAGCTGCTCCGCTCGATCAGGGACGGGCGCGTGTTCGACCGCATCGATGCCGTCGAGGAGCGCTACCTCGGCGACCGGCGCCACTGCCACCGCCTGCAGGTCTGGTCCTCCCGCTATCCGGCCACGACGCTCCGTCCCGGCCACGTGCTCCGCGTCCTGGCGGAGTCCCCGTTTCGGTTGCGCTGGTCCGCCGACGGCTGGAAGACGGCGCAGGACGTGGATGGGACCCCGACGGCGTTCGGGCTCACCTTCGCCGATCTGCCCGCGGCGGCTGACGCGGCGTCGGCGCTCGCATTCACCTTCTTCTGGACGGTTGAAGGGCGCTGGGAAGGCCGTGATTACACGGTGACCGTAGTGCCCCAGCGCCGGGAATCGCCCCCTGCTCCCCTGCGTACCCACCATTCCGCACCCTCCGGACCTTCGACGTGAGCCAGACTATGCTGCCTGCCGTCAGATGGGCGGCGCACGAGAGCGACGGCCTCCCTGCCGCGGCGTCCCTCGGCCTCCCGCCCAGCTCCGATGCCGACCTCCTCGACGCTTACTCGCGTGCCGTCGTGGACGCGGCCGAGCGGGTGAACGCCGCGGTGGTCAACATCGAGATCCGCAAGCGCCCGCGGCCCTCTCCCGGCACCCGGCAGCCCCGGAGAGAGCCCGCCGGCACCGGCTCTGGCTTCGTGTTCAGCCAGACGGCCTGATCCTCACGAACAGCCACGTCGTGCACGGCGCGGCAACGATCGAGGTGACGCTCGCCGATGGACGATCCTTCGCGGCGGACCGGATCGGCGACGACCCCGAGACCGACCTGGCGGTGATCCGCATTGGCGCGCCCAACGTGCGGCCTGCCGTGCTCGGCGATTCGGCAGCCCTGCGGCCGGGGCAGCTGGTGATCGCGATCGGCAATCCCTTCGGCTTCCAGTACAGCCTCACGGCCGGGGTGGTGAGCGCGCTCGGGCGCTCGCTGCGCGCGCGCTCGGGCCGCCTGATCGATGACGTGATCCAGACCGACGCGGCCCTCAACCCCGGCAACTCCGGCGGGCCGCTGGTGTCCTCGAGGGGCGAGGTGGTGGGCGTGAACACGGCCGTGATCCTCCCGGGTCAGGGGCTCTGCTTCGCGATCCCGATCAACACGGCGAAGTTCGTCGCCGGTCGGCTGA
Organism: Gemmatimonadota bacterium; assembly: GCA_013696835.1. GTDB lineage: Bacteria > Gemmatimonadota > Gemmatimonadetes > JACCXV01 > JACCXV01 > JACCXV01. The sequence continues at coordinate 3,408 of JACCXV010000394.1, forward strand.
TCCGTGACGGCAAGATCCGCCGCGGCTACATCGGCATCGCGGCGCAGAACGTTCCGCTGCGTCGGCGCACGGTGCTGCACCACGGCCTGCAGGCGC
>JACCXV010000002.1 GCA_013696835.1 Gemmatimonadota bacterium
GGCTTGAGCCGCCGTGGGCGCCGGGCGGCGAGGCGCGCAGCGAGACGGAGCGCGGCTCTCGCGGGGTCATCGTCGCCGCTCTCGCGGGCTCCTGGCCTCCTGACCGCTCCCCCGCGCCGGCGCGGGCACGCGGGTGAGCCCCAGCCGCAGGATCCTCTTCGGCGTGGCCTCGAGCACTTCCACCGCGACGCCGGGCAGCGCCGCCCGCTCGCCGGCGGCGGGAACCCGGCCGAGCTCCTCGAGCAGCCAGCCCGCGACGGTGCGGTCGTCCTCCTCTCCGGACTCGACGGCGCCGAACGCCTCCGGGAACTGATCGGCGACCTCCGAGAGTCGCACGCGCCCCTCGAGGATGAGACGCCCGTCGGCCCCGGTGACCGCGTCCACCTCCTCCAGGTCGTGCTCGTCCCGGATCTCACCCACGAGCTCCTCGACCAGGTCCTCCATGGTCACGATTCCGGCCACGCCACCGTATTCGTCCACGGCCACCGCCAGCTGGATCCGCTGGCGCCGCATCGAGACGAGCAGCTCGTCGCAGGTTGCCGTCTCGGGGACGAACAGCGTCGGCCGCAGGCGGAGCCGCTCGCCGTCGCGCGTCTTGAGCACATCCACCGCGTGGACGATCCCCACGATGTTGTCGGGTGCCCCGTCCGTCACCGGGAAGCGGGAGAACCCCGTTTCCGCGATGCGCCGCGCGAGCGAGCGCCGTGACTCGCCGAGCTGGACCGTCACGACATCGGGACGTGGCGTCATCACGTCGCGGACGGGAGTCTCGCCGAAGGAGAAGATCCCGCCGATGATCTCCCGCTCGTGGCGGTCCACCAGTCCCTCGCGTTCTCCTTCCCGCAGCAGCGCCTCGACGGAATCGCGGGTCAGCGCGCGCTCCTGGGGAGGGGCGGGAAGTCCCAGGACCTTGAACAGCATGTGCGCGACGGCCTGCATGAGCACGATGTAGGGCCAGAACACCCAGGACAGCGCCCGCCCGGCGCTGAAGAGCAGCCGCAGCACCGCGGTGGGTGACTCGCGCACGGCCGCGCGCGGAACGACCTCGCCGAGGAGCACCGCCGGCGGCGTCGCCAGCGCGACGACCGCGAGGGCCACGAGAATTGGCGAAGCATCCGCCAGAACAGCGGCGCTCCCGACCAGCGGCGTCACGGCGACGGCCAGGCACACCTTGGAGAGGTTCGAGCCGACGAAGGTCATCGTGACCAGGCTTTGCGGCCGCTCGCGCAGCTGCGCCCCGTCGCCGCTCCCCATCCGCTTCCCCACCCACTGCAGGAGCCGGATGTGCCCCAGCGACGTGAGCGCGGCCTCGAAGGCCGAGAAGAGGGCCAGCGACAGCAGGGCCAGGGCGGCTGCGGACCAGGCGGGCGTCACGCCTGCTCGCCCCCCGCTTCGAGGCCCGCCTGCGCGGCCGCCGGCCGGCGGACGATGCGGATCTTCTGGATCCGGCGGCCCTCGAGGGCGGTGACCTGGAAGGTGAAGCCGCCTGTGGAGACCTCCTCGCCGACGTGCGGCACGTGTCCCAGTTGCGTGTACACGAGCCCCCCGACCGTCTCGAATCCCTCGCCTTCGAGCTTGGCTCCGAGCACCTCCCCCAGGTCGTCCAGATCCATGCGGCCGTCCACGAGCAGCGTCCCTTCCGGCTCCTCCGCCCACAGCGGCTCCTCGGCGTCGTGCTCGTCCTGGATCTCGCCCACGATCTCCTCGAGGATGTTCTCGATCGTCACGAGGCCTGCCGTGCCGCCATACTCGTCCACCACGATTGCCATGTGCGCGCGCCGGGCCTGAAAGTCGCGCAGGAGCTCGTCGATCTTCTTGGACTCGGGCACCACGAACGCCTCGCGCACGAGTCCTTCCGTCCCGCTCCCCACGTCCAGGCCGTACCGGCGGGCGAGCAGGTCCTTCACGTGGACGATGCCGACGATCTGATCCAGCGTCTCGTGATAGACGGGCAGGCGCGAGTGCTCAGCCTCGCGCGCGAAGTTCAGCATCTCCTCGAAGGTGCCCCCTTCCTCGAGGGCGACGATGTCGGGCCGCGGCACCATCACTTCGCGGACCGTGGTGGCTCCGAAGGAGAAGATCGAGTGCACCATGTCCCGCTCCTCCCGATCCAGGTCGCCGTGCTCGTCCACGCTCTGCACCGCCGTGCGCACGTCGTCGGAGGTGAGGCGCGCCACGCGCAGCCCGCCGGAGATCGCGCGGCGGACGCCCCGCGCCAGCCGCGCGAGGGTCGTGGCAACGGGCCTGGAGAGCACGAGCCACGGCCGCAGCCAGGCTCCCCAGCGGCGCACCGTCCGCTCCGGGTGCAGGGCCCCCACGCGACGCGGAACCAGCTCGCACGGAATGAGCAGCACGAGCGTGAGCGTCAGGACCAGGGCGATCTGCTCCACGACACCCGGCTGGCCGACGCGCAGCTCGGAGAGGGCGAGCGCCGCCGAGGCCGCGGCCCCCAGGTCCGCAGCCAGGTTGCCGAGTGACAGCGAGTGCAGCAGATCGTCGGGAACGTCGCGGCCGGGGACCCGTGGCGGGTGCCCCTGCTTCAGGCTCTCGTAGGCGCTCGTGAGGGCCGTGAAGAAGACGGACAGGACCAGGCAGAAGATGCAGAGCAGGGCGAGCGCCCAGGTGGGGCTCATCGCCGGCGCGGGCCACGCGAAGGAGGCTTCGGGTGCGCGGCGAGAATCCCCGGGAGCAGGGCCTCCTGCACCGCCAGCATGCGTTTTCGCTCTTGTGCCGCGTGGTCCCGGTGGCCGAGCAGGTGCAGGCAGCCGTGCAGGAACAGCCGCGCCAGCTCCTCGCGCGGCGGGATGCCACGCTCCCGCGCCTGCTCGAGCACGGCTTCGGCGCTCACGTACACGTCGCCCCAGAGCGCCCCCTCCGAGGCCGTTTCGCGGTAGTCGAAGGCGAGCACGTCCGTGGATCGGTCTCGGCGGCGAAAGGTCCGGTTCAAGCGCTGCAGCTCCTCCGCCGTGGTGAGCACGAGGTTCACCTCTCCGGCCTCCGCACCGGCTGCCGCCAGGGCGCGCGCGAAGTCGCGCGGGCGAGGCGAGTCGCCGGCTTCAGGGAGCGGGTTCAGCAAGTGGAGGCAGACGATCGGCGGCATGCGTCTCCAGCGGGGCGTCGTCGGCCTCGACGTTCACCGCGAACGTGGGGTATTCGGGGCGCGCGTGGAAGATCCCCAGGAGCAGGTTCGCGAACTTGTCCTGGATGATCGCCAGCTCGCGGAAGGTCAGGTTCGCGTCGTCCAGCTGACGCTCCTCGATCTTTCGCTTGACCAGGCGCTCGACGAGGTTGCGGACCCTGCTCGGCGTGGGATCCACGAGCACGCGTGAGATGGCCTCGATGTTGTCCGCGAGCATCGCGATCGCCGTCTCCTTCGTGCGCGGCCGCGGCCCGGGGTAGGAATAGTCCGCGAGGTTGATCTCCGCCGAGGGATCCAGGCGCCGCGCCTTCTCGACGAAGAAGGCAATCGTCGACGTGCCGTGGTGCTCGCGGATGAAGTCCACGACGCCCGACGGCAGCTTGGCCTCGCGCGCCATCTCGATGCCTTCCTTGACATGATTGATGATGATCAGGGCGCTCATGCGCGGCTTCAGGCCGTCGTGCGGGTTCATTCCCGGCCTCTGGTTTTCCGCGAAGTACGCCGGCTTGCGAAGCTTGCCGATGTCGTGGTAGTAGCAGCCCACGCGCGCGCGCAGGGAGTTCGCGCCGATGCCCTCGGCGGCGGCTTCGGCGAGGTTGCCCACCATGATGCTGTGGTGGTAGGTGCCGGGGGCCTCCAGCGCCATCTTCTTCAGGAGCGGCCGGTTCAGATCGGAGAGCTCGAGCAGCGTCACATCCGTCGTCTTCTTGAACACGGTCTCGAAGAGCGGCAGGAGACCCATGGCGAGCAGGCCGGAGAGAAGCGCGTTCAGCAGACTCCAGCCGAGCGCTCCCACCGTCTCCCGCAGCGGCCACAGGTACATGAGCGAGAGCGTCACGACGGCGAGCAGGTTGGCGGCGGCCACGACCAGCATCGTCTCGTAGAACTGGTGGCGCTGCCGCAGCACTCGGACCGAGAGCGCCCCTCCCACTCCTCCCAGCAGGACCACGACCAGCCCCTCCGGCCCGAAATCCCCCTGTCCGAAGAGCAGGATCGCCACGACGAAGCTCACGACGAGCGCGAAGCGCCCGTCGAACAGGATGGCCAGCAGGATCGTGAGAAAGCCGGCGGGGAGCAGGAAGACCGGGAGCGCCTGGATGCGGTAGATGACGCTGGAGAGGCCCAGCAGAAGTGCCAGCCCCAGTGCCAGCAGGAGAAAGCTCGACAGCGAGTCGAAGATGTCGGGCCGGTAGAGATACATGTACAGGAACAGGAGCCCCAGAACGATCGTGCTGAGAAGCAGGTGACCCACGAGGGGCTTCAACTCCTCGGCCGTCACGGTGCGGCGGCGACGCTCGATCTCGGCGCGCAACGCGTCCAGCTGCTCCGCCTGTGCGAGGGTCACCCGCATGTGCGCGCCCACGATCAGCTCGCCGGCGAGCACGTCCCCCTTCCTCGCGGGAACCGCGGCCCGCGCCTTCTCGCGCCGGGCCTCGGTCTCGAGCGGCAGGAACACGAGATTCGACGGCAGCAGCACACGACCCAGCTTGCCGACCACGGAGCGCGCACGCGGGGATGCGTCCGAGAGCGCCTCTCGCCAGACCGGGGACTCCAGCGCCGCGTCGGGGCGCCGCAGGTCGCGCCGAAGCACCATCACCTCCGCCGAGTCGCGCAGGAGCGTGACCTGCCCACCCTGGATCTCGTCCAGCAGGGCCGGCGCTGCCACCCAGCCGTCGGCGTGCACGGCGGAGATCGCGCGTCGCAGCTGCGCTCCCACCGAGTCGCGAAAGGCGGGCTCCTGGAGCGCCTCGATCTCCGTGTCGGCGAGGCCGATCCGCTGTCCCCCATAGCTGTCGATCTCGGACGTCAGCAGCGACACGCCCGCGCCCCGCTCGGGCCGCGGAGCGGCCGCGATGCGCTCCACCTTGGCCAGGTACTCGTCCACGATCCCCGTCGCGGAATCCTCGGGCGTCACCGAGCGGTACACGCGCGGCACGGCGAGGGCGGCCGTGGCCCGGTCCCGCTCGAGCTCGGCGGGTGTCTTCGGGATCGCGACGTCGAAGGGGGCGATCACGTCCTCCGACGCGATCATGCCCGCCCGCACCTGCGGAGCCGGGCCGATGGAGCGCGCCGGGAAGAGCAGGATCGTGAGCAGCGACAGGCCGATGAACGTGGCGATGCGCGGCCAGAGCTCGGACCAGAGCGGACGCGCGTTCAGGGCCGTGGGAGGAGGGCCGCCCGGGGCCTCGGGACGGCGCTCGAAGATGCCCTTCATCCTAGCGCCTGCGGCGGCGCGGCCGCGGCGGCGGCGGCGCGGTATCGTCCGACGCGGCGTAGGCGCGGATGATCTCCTGCACCAGCGGGTGTCGCACCACGTCCCGCTCGTGCAGGTACACGAAGGCCAGGCCGTCGATGTTCTGCAGGATGCGCTCGATGTGCAGCAACCCCGACTCCTGGTTCACCGGCAGGTCGATCTGGGTCTTGTCGCCGGTGATCACGGTGCGGGAGTTCACGCCCAGACGCGTGAGGAACATCTTCATCTGCTGCACCGTGGCGTTCTGAGCCTCGTCGAGGATGACGAACGCATCCGACAGCGTGCGGCCGCGCATGTACGCCAGCGGCGCCACCTCGATCGTGCGCGCCTCGAGCAGCTTCTGCACCCGCTCGGGAGGCAGCATGTCGTCGAGGGCGTCGTAGAGCGGGCGCAGGTAGGGATCCACCTTCTCCTGCAGATCGCCCGGCAGGAAACCCAGGCTCTCGCCCACCTCGACGGCCGGTCGCGCGAGGATGATCCGCTTGACGGCCCGCTTCGTGAGGGCGTCCACGGCGGCTGCGACGGCGAGATAGGTCTTGCCC
>JACCXV010000012.1 GCA_013696835.1 Gemmatimonadota bacterium
GCGCGTGGGGCGGCCGGCGCAGTCTCGCGCCCTCGCCGACAGCCTGTCTGACGTGCTCGCGCGGGAGCGGGCCCGCACGCCGTCGCCGGCGCGACCCCGGGTGCTGTTCGTCGTCGCTCGCGAGCCGGGGCAGATCGCCAGCTTCACGGCCGCGGGCAGGGAGACGTACATCGACGAGCTCATCGCGCTCGCGGGGGGCAGCAACGCGCTCTCCGGTTCGCGCATCCGCTATCCCCAGCTCTCCGCCGAGTCCGTCCTGCGCCTGGATCCGGACGTCATTCTCGAATGGTCGCCCTTGGGTCCTGCCGGGTCGGCCGCCACAGAGCCGCCGCCAGCCGGTGCGGATGCCGGGGACTGGGCACGGCTCGGAGGATTGTCGGCGGTGCGCTCCGGGCGGGTGCACGCGCTGCACGAGGACCTGTGGCTCAGACCCGGCCCGCGCGTGGGACGGGCGCTTCTGCTGCTGAAGCGGCTGCTCGCCGCGCGCAGGTGCGGCTCGTGAGAGCACGCAGGGTCAGCGGGGCGTGTGGCGAGGCTGCGGGCGAGATCGAGATCCACCGCCTCACGTGCATGCTCGGAGGCCGTACGGTGCTGTCGGACCTCTCGCTGGTCGTTGCGGGCGGCGAGTGGGTGGCGGTCCTGGGCGCCAACGGCGAGGGCAAGACCACCCTCCTGCGCAGCCTGGCGGGACTGCTCCCGGGCACGCGCGGGAGCGTCCTCATCGAGGGCCGTCCGCTGCACGAGCTGTCGCCGCTCTCGCGTGCGGCGCGCATCGCGTACCTGCCCCAGCGCCACGCCGTGCCCGAAGGCTTCTGCGCCAGACAGCTGGTCGAGATGGGGCGCCATCCGTACCGCGGGGAATCGTCCGAAGCGCGGCGGGCTGCGGCACTGCAGGCGCTCGACGAAGTGCGCGCCGGAGACCTGCGCGAGCGCACGGTGGAGACCCTCAGCGGGGGCGAGCTGCAGAAGGTCTTCCTGGCGTCGGTCGTGGCCCAGGGCACACGGATCCTCCTGCTCGACGAGCCCACGGTCTTCCTCGACCCGGGACGCGCACGCGAGATCCGCTGCGCGCTCGAGCGCCTTTCCGCGGGCGGCAGGACGCTGATCGTCGCGACCCACGATCTGGACCTGGCCGCTGGATCGGCGACGCGCGTGATCGGCCTGAGAGGGGGACGGGTGGTGCTCGACGGGCCGCCAGGCGTTCTGACCCTGGCGGCCCTGCGGGGTCTCTACGGGGCGGCGGTGTCGGCGCCCGCCGCGAACCGTGGCGCGCTCGCATCTCTCGATCCTCCCGCCCTCGAGCCCGCCGGTTCGGCCGCTGTCGCAGCACGGGGTCCGCGAGCTGGCAGAGGCGGAGCCCCGCCCGGGCGGCGGCGGGGGCTTGCCGTGCTGGGGGGGATTGCGATTTGCGCGGTGCTGCTCGGCGCGCCATTCGTCGGTCCCTCGATTGCTGGGAGCGGGGACGCCGGCCCGTCCGCGGCGAGCTCGGACTTCATCCTGCGCCAGCTGCGCGTCCCGCGCGTGATCCTCGCGGGTCTCTCGGGCGCCGCCCTCGCGCTCGCCGGAGCGGCCTTCCAGGCGCTTTTCCGGAACCCCCTCGCGACGCCGTACACTCTAGGGGTGGCCAGCGGCGCCGCGCTGGGGGCGGTCCTGGCCCTGCTCACGGGTGCGGGGCTATCGGTCGCCGGTCTCGGCGCGTCCGGCCTGGGAGCGCTCGGCGGTGCCGCCGGGATCACCGCCGCGGTATACGGCATCGGACGGCGGCGAGGCGTGCTGTCGACGCCGACGCTGCTGCTGGCCGGCGTCACGCTGAGCTTCTTCGCCTCGGCCGTGATCCTCCTCCTCCAGTACCTCGCCGACTTCACCGAGGCCTTCCGGATCCTGCGCTGGCTGATGGGGGAGGTGCGGATCGTGGGCTACGGGCCGCTCGCCGTGCCCCTGCCGCTCGTCGTCGCGGGCGCGGGGCTGGTGCTGCCACGCGCCCGCGAGCTGAACCTCCTGCTCACGGGCGAGGATCTCGCAGGTGCGCGCGGAGTGGATGTCGAGCGTGTCAAGCGGCGCCTGCTCCTCGGATGCTCCCTGCTCGTGGCGGGGGTGGTGGCGCAGTGCGGTCCCATCGGATTCGTCGGCCTCGTGGTACCCCACGCGGTGCGCGGCGTGACGGGTCCGGACCATACCAGGCTGCTGCCCGCCTGCGTCCCCGCGGGAGCGGCCTTCCTGGTCGCTTGCGACACCCTGGGGCGCGTTGCGCTCGCGCCCGCCGAGCTTCCCGTTGGCGTGGTCACGGCCCTCCTCGGGGGCCCTTTCTTCCTGTTCCTGCTGATGCGTCTGCCCGAGCGCCGCACCTGAGGCGCAGGGCAGACCCGCACCCCGCGTCGCTGTCAACGCGCCCTCGCCGGGGCCTCGTTTGCCGCCCTCCGCCGAGCGGGGTTATCATCCTGCGTCTTCCCACCGTGTCGCCGTGCCGGGACCTCGTCCACGGCCGGGATCCGCCCGTTCCGAAGGCATCGACCACATGCAGATCGGCGCGAGACTGGCGGCAGGGCTTCTGCTCGTGCTCGGAGGAGCGGGCATCGCGGGAGCCTCGGCGGAGCCGCTGCGGGCGCAGGAGCCCGATTCCGTCGAAGCGGCGCCGGGGGCCGGGCAGCCGGCCGACACCGTGGCTGCGGCCGATTCGGCGCGTCCCGGTGTGGATGACCCTGGCGGGGTCAGGGCCGTGCCCGACTCCCTCCAGGGGCTCCCGGACAGCACGCTGGCCAAGATTCGCGCCCGCACGCCTCTTTTCCCCGAGGACGTCGATCCCTACACCGCGATCGGACTGGGGCGCCCCTCGATCGTGCTGAGTCGCGAGGATCTGGTGGGGTGGCCCTCGGCGACGCTGGCCGGCATCCTGCCGCGCCTGCTGCCGCTTGGGACGGACGACCAGGGTGGCCCCGGGTTCTTTCAGGATCTGCGCTTCCCCTCGGGTCCGGCCGGGGAGACCCGTATCCTCATCGATGGGCGCCCCCTCGAGAGCGCGCTCGGGCCTGCAGCGGACCTGCGCGCGATCCCCGTGGCGGCGCTGGAGCGGATCGAGATCCGTCCCGGGGCCGCTCCCGTGACGGGCGGGCCGGCCGCGGGCTGGATCAATCTCGTGACGCGGACGCACCTCACTCCGCAGTCCAACTCCGCGCTTTCGTTCGAGCTCGGAGCGTTCGGCCAGGAGGGCTTCAGCGCCTCCCTCGGGCGCTGGCTGGGTACCCGCTTCTCCGCCTTCGCGAGCCTGAACTTCGACGACGCGGAGACCTTCACGACCGTCGCCGACGCGAGCCGCAGCCGCGTCTTCGCCAAGGCGCGCTACTACCTGTCCCGCCGCCACTTCGTCGAAGCCGCGTTCGGCACCGCCGGCGTGACCGTGGACTCCCAGCGCAGCGACCCGTCGGAACCCTCTCCCTTCACGGGCATCGAGGACCGCCGCGAGCGCCGCCTGCAGGCCCTCTACCGGGGGCGCATCGGCGGAGTTTTGGCCTCGGCTCGTGTCTTCTCGGACCGCTTCGAGGAGCGAGAGGCGTTCACGCTCGGGGACCGCCCGTTGCTGCGCGGCGACGTGACGAGGCGCGGTGCGCGGGTGGGAGCACGCGTCCCCGTGCGGTTTGGCTTCGCCGAGGTAGGGGGAGAGTGGCAGGAGGACAAGCTCGATTCCGACCGGCAGCCATTTCCGGAGGAGGAGGACGTGCCGGCGGCGGAGGGGGACTCCGTCCCCCTGTTCGACGCCCGTACCGCGCGCGCGGCCCTCTTCGCGGGGGCGGAGATTGCCATCGACAGCCTCGCCCTCGCGGCGCACGCCCGGATGGAGCGCTTCGAGGTGCCCTCGACGGTGACGGAGCCCGCGTTCTCCGTGGAGGCGCGCTACGCGGGCCCGGCAGGGTTGGCGCCGTTCGTGCGCGGCGCCCGCTCGGCACGGCAGCCGGCATTCGTGGAGCAGGCCGTCCTCGTCAACGCAGGTGTGCCTGGATCCACCGGCGTGACCAGCGTGCTCGAGGCTCGGGCCGGAGCCGGGTGGCGCGGGCCCGCTGGGCTCACCGCGGAGGTCGCCGGATTCCGCCGCCGAGGCGACGACGTGCCGGTCTGGCTACCGCCCACGGC
>JACCXV010000028.1 GCA_013696835.1 Gemmatimonadota bacterium
GCGCGGGGGAAGGTCCGCAGAGCGCATCAGTCGTACCGGATCCGCGGGTCCACGACGGCGTACAGCACGTCCGCGAGCAGGTTGCCGAGGATCACGAAGATCGAGAACAGGAAGGTCGTCGCCATCACCACGGGGTAGTCGCGCTGGAAGATGGCCGTCACGATCACGCGGCCCATGCCGGGCCACGCGTAGATGGTCTCGATCAGCACAGCCCCGCCGAGCAGGAGCGGCACGTAGAGCCCGAACAGGGTGATCACGGGGATCAGCGCGTTTCGCATGGCGTGCTTGAAGATCACCGTCCGCTCCGGCAGTCCCTTCGCCCGCGCGGTACGGATGTAGTCCTGCCGAATGACCTCCAGCAGGTTGCCGCGCGCATACCGCGCCACGCCGGCGGCCGTGCCGATCCCTAGCGCCAGGGCGGGCATCACGAGATGCCTCAGCCGGTCCCAGACCTTCTCGAGCGGCGGCAGGTACTCGTAGCTGACGGAGGTCATCTGCGAGGCCGGCAGGAGCTGGAACTTGTAGGACAGCAGCAGCATGAGCATGAGCGCGAACCAGAACGAGGGCATGGAATAGAAGAAGAACGACACGACCGTGGCGACGTTGTCGGCGAAGGAGTACTGCCGAACGGCCTGCACCGTGCCCACCAGCACGCCCACGACGAAGATGATCACGATCGCCACGGCCGAGAGGAGCAGGGTGTTGGGGATCGCGTCCGCAAGGACGTCCGCCACCGGCCGGCGCTGGGCGAACGAGTGGCCGAAGTCGCCGTGCATGAAGCTCCACAGCCAGCGGCCGTACTGCACGTGGATCGGCTGGTCGAGGCCCAGGTTGCGGCGCATCTGCTCCAGGACCTGCGGGTCGATGTCGGGGCTGAAGTAGACGGAGGTGGGGTCGCCTGGAGCCAGGTGCAGGATCACGAAGAGCAGCGTTGCCACGCCGAGGAGCAGCGGCAGCGCCTGCAGAACGCGCTTCAGGATGAAGGCGTGCACGCCCTCACCCTTCGCCGCGTCCGGTGCGCCCCGCGCGCCGAGCGCTCACCCGTCCAGCCACCAGTCCCTGACGTGCACCAGATGGCCGCGGGCGTCCAGCTTCATCTCGCCCTTGACGCGTCGTGAGAGCCCGACCCGCTCGCGGCCCAGATACAGCCACGTGTACGGCTGCTCCTCGGCCAGGATGCGCTGGAAGTCGGCCCAGACGGGCTTCGCGTCCTCGCGCCGGACGGTCGCCAGCCCGAGGTCGATCAGGCTGTCCGCCCTGGCGTTGGCGAAGGACACGAAGTTGTACTTGCCTGCGATCGCCTCGCTGTGGAAGAGGTCGCGCGGATCGTAGACGAAGTCCGGCACCCAGCCCGCGACGAATGCCTCGTAGTCCTTCCGCTGGAATTCCTCGAGCATGACCGTCCATTCGCGCAGCACGGGCTTTACCGCGACCCCGACCTTCGCGAGGTCGCTCTTGATCATGACCAGCATGTCCTCGCGCAGGTCGTTGCCCTCGTTCGTCATCAGCTCGAACTCGAAGCGCCGCCCGCCCTGGTCGAGAACGCCGTCGCCGTCGCTGTCCTTCCAGCCCTGCTCCGCCAGCAGCGCCTTGGCCCGCTCGGGGTCGTAGGGCAGCGGCTGGAGTGACGGATCCCGGGCCCACGAGGTCTCGAAGGTGTGCGACACGGCGATGTCGCCGTAGCCGTAGAGGAGCGCATCGATCATCTGCTGCCGGTTCACGGCGAGCGTCATCGCCGTGCGCTCGGCGGCGCTGTCGAAGAGCGGCAGCTTCGGGTTCCAGGCGACGTACACGTACTGCCGCGTGGGGTAGACGATGAGCCGCGCCACGTCGCTCGACTCCACCCGCTCCGCGTCCTGCGGCGGAACGGCGCGCATCATGTCGCTCTGGCCGGTGAGCAGCATGGAGACCTCGGTGGTCTGCTCCGGGACGACGAGCGTGACGAACCTGTCGATGTGCGGGCGGCCGCCGAGCGAGGGCGAGAAGGCGTCATTGGCTTCGAGGACCAGCTCCTCGTTCGCTTTCCAGCGCACGAACTTGAAGGGGCCGTTTCCGACCGGGTTGCGGTTGAAGGGTGCGTTGCGCATGTCCGCACCGGGCGTGGCCTCCAGCAGGTGCTTGGGGGCGATTGGCACGAGGGCCAGATTCTCGACGGGCTCCGCGAACGGCCGCGTGAAGTTGAAGCGCACGGTGTAGGGGTCCACGATCTCCGCGTTCCGGTAGTACTGGAACGTCGCCACGTTGGGATAGGCGAGCTCGGGCTCGATGGCCTTCTCGTAGGTGAACTTCACGTCCTCCGCCGTGGTCGGCGTCCCGTCATGCCACGTCACGTCCTTGCGGATGTGGAAGGTCATGCTGAGCCCGTCCTCCGCGACCTCCCAGCTCTCGGCCAGGTAGGGCTTGAGATTCATGTCCTCGTCGTACTGGACGAGCGTCATGAAGAGCAGGAAGCGCATGATCTCCATCGTGTCGAAGTCGGTCGAGACGAGCGGGTTCAGGGCGTCGCGATCGGAGGGATTCGACATCACGAGCGTGCCCCCGCGCTTCGGCTCTCCGGCGGCCTCGGGCTCGCGTCCGCCGGCTGCCTTGCCGCCGCCGTCGCCGCCGCCCCCCGCGCCGTCACCGCCGCCACAGGCCAGTGTCAGGAGGGTGACGGCTGCGGCCGCCCACGCGCGCCGCCCGCGCGTTCTCCGAGATCTCGCCGGCATCGATCGCATGCTACGCTCCTTCCTGGTCTGAATCGGCTGCCGCCGCCGCCGCACCCTCGAAGGGGATCAGCAACGGTACAGGAATGAATCGGCGGCGTACCGTTCGGCACGCCAGGTCTCTACCCGCCGCTCCTCGTCCCGATCCAGCTCGTCGGGCTCCAGCTCGGCTCCCAGGACGCGCCGAAAGCCCTCGCCGAGCGCGCCCGCCACCTCTCCGGCGGTCGGCCGGCGGCCGAGCGCGTCCGTCAGCGTGGCGGGGGTATGCTCCCCCTC
>JACCXV010000035.1 GCA_013696835.1 Gemmatimonadota bacterium
CTACGCGTACGACGCCGACGGGCATCCGCAGAACTTCTACTGCCGCAGCGACCACTACATGTACGCGCGCTACGGCATCCCCATCGTGTTCTTCACGACGGGCGGTCACCGGGATTACCACCAGGTGACGGACGAGCCGGAGTACATCGACTTCGAGCAGATGGCCCGCGTGGGCACGTTGATTCGCGACGTCGCCCGGGAGATCGCCAATCGCGACCAGCGGCTGGTCGTGGACAAGCCGAAGCCCGACCCCCACGGGGCCTGCCAGCAGTAGCCGGGGTGTGCCTCAGCCCTCGCGCCCCAGGGCCTTCGCCGCCGCGTTCATCTCGCGCTTCTCGTCCGGGTCGGGCTCGGGATAGGCGAGATCGAGCTTCCGAAGGCGGGCGAGCACCACGTGCCCGACGACCATCGCGCTCAGCCAGCGCTCGCCCGCCGGAACGACGTACCACGGGGCCCACGGAGTGCTGGTGTGCCGGAAGACGTCCCGGTACGCCTCGAGATACGCGTCCCAGTGCCCGCGCTCCCGGAGATCGCTGGGCGAGTACTTCCACTTCTTCTCGGGCTCGGAGATCCGCTCGAGCAGCCGCCGCCGCTGCTGTTCGCGCGTGATGTGCAGGAAGAACTTGACGACCAGGATCCCGTTGTCGACGAGGTACTTCTCGAGGTTGTTGATCTCGTCGAAGCGCCTGCGCCAGAGCGCGCTCTCGGCGGGGCGGCCGCGGGCCGGCAGGTTCTGCTCGTCGAGGTTCTCGGGATGCACGCGGGTTCCGACCACCTCCTCGTAGTAGGAGCGGTTGAAGATCCCGATCTGTCCCCGCTCGGGCAGCCGAATGACGAACCGCCTCAGATAGTCGCACTTCAGCTCCCTCCCCGCCGGCTTCTTGAACGAGGCGACGCTGCAGCCCTGCGGGTCGACGCTGGACATGACGTGCTTGATCGTCCCGTCCTTGCCGGCGCCGTCCATCCCCTGGAAGACGAGCAGCACGGCGTGGCTCTCGCGCGCCAGGAGCATGTCCTGCTGACGGGCCAGCTCCGCGCCGTCGGCCTCGATCTTCCGTTCCGCTTCCGCGCAACCCGGAAGGTCGCGCGCGCGGTCGCTGTCGTAGCGATCCAGGCGCACCTTGCGTCCGTGCGGCGCCACGAAACGCTCGAGCTTCAACGCTGGCATGCATGGCTCCGCAGGCCGCGCGCCGTCCGCGAAATCCTCCGCCTCATCCGTCCTCCGCTTGAAAAGGGTGGCTCTCGGGCTGGTCCGTGATGCGCCCCGCGTGAAGCGCCTACGCAATCGGTGATGGAATTGTCGCGACGGGCGATCTACTCTCGGGTGAAACGTCTGGAAGAGCCACCCCGACCTGCTCCCGCACATGAGGTGAAGCATGACGAGACTTCTCGCCGCACTATTGGCCCTCCTGTCGCTCGCCGCCGGGAGCGCGTGCAGTTCCGCCCCCGCCCGTCAGGGGGAGGGCGTGGTGCAGTTTATCGACATCCGAAACGAGAGCGGAGAACCCGTCGTCGTGACGGCCCGCGTGGGCGCCAGCGGCGAGCAGCGGCTGGGCTTCTTCGAGCAGAGCAGCTTCCGTCGGGTGACAATCTCCACGGGCGCCGCCACGACGGGAGAGATCTTCCTGCGGGCGCGGAACGCGGATACCGGGAGGGAGGCGGTGACGACCCTGCAGGCAGCTCCCGGGCAGACGCTGGCCTGGACGATCCGGTTCTAGCCCGTCCCGGGAAGAGTCGCCCCGCCCGCAGCCCTGCGAGGAGCGCAGCGGCCAGAGCGACGGGCAGGTCGAAGGTGAGAAAGCGCCAGCCGGCGGTGGCGAGCGCAACACGATCGGCGGGAAGGAAGGCTCGAAATACGAGGTAGAACGCTCTCTCCGCCGCGCCTGTCCCGCCGGGCGTGGGAAGGAAGGATGCGCAGGTGAACACAACCCACTGGAGCAGGAAGAAGAGCACGGGACGGGTGGGGACGTCCAGCGCCGCGAAGAGCGCCGAAACCACGCTGTAGCGGCTGATCCAGTGCAAGGCCGCGAGCAGGGTGCTCGCCGCGAAGAGCAGCTTGCCCTCGCGCGCGATGTGCCCGAAGACCCGCCGGAAGTCCTGCCCGGAGGTGCGCAGTCC
>JACCXV010000037.1 GCA_013696835.1 Gemmatimonadota bacterium
GCGCCTCGCGCCAGCGCCGGATCGCTGCGTGATCGCCCGAGAGCAGGACCTCGGGGACCCGCAGGCCGCGGAATTCCGGGGGGCGCGTGTACGACGGGGCGCCGAGACCCCCTTCGTAGAACGAATCGCCCTGCGCGGAGTCGAAATCCCCTAGCACGCCGGGCAGCAGCCGGACGATGGCGTCGATCACGGCCAGCGCGGGGATCTCCCCGCCCGAGACTACGAAGCTCCCCAGCGAGATCTCCTCGTCCACGCACCCCTCCCGCACGCGCTCGTCCACGTCCTTGTAGTGCCCGCAGATCAGCGTCAGCTCGGGCTCCAGCGAGAGCCGCACGGCCGCCGCATGGTCGAAGACGCGGCCGCGGGCGCAGAGCAGGATCACCCGGCCGCGGCTGGGGAGGGAATCCAGCGCCCCGAACACGGGCTCCGGCTTCAGCACCATTCCACCGCCCCCGCCGTAGGGGTAGTCGTCCACCTGCCGGTGAGGCGGGTCGGCGAAGTCGCGGAGGTCGACGGTGCGATAGGTGTACCTCGACGCACGGAGAGCGCGGCCCAGGATGCTCGTGCCGAGGGGGAGCTCGAAGAGCTCGGGGAAGATGGTGAGGATGTTGATGTGCATGGGAGCCGCCAGCCCCGGCGGAAGGACGCGCTACAGGTCGAGAAGCCCCGCCGGCGGATCGATCGTGACGCGACCCGCCGCCAGGTCCACGCCCTTCACGATGTCCGGATGGAACGGCACGAACTGCGTGCCCCGGCGATCGGCGAGCGAGACCTCGAGGAGCGGGCGGCCCGGCCCGAACACCACAGCCACGACCCGCCCAAGGACCGTCGCCTCCGGATCACGCACCTCGAGCCCCTCCAGCTGATGCGGATAATACTCGCCGGGCCCCAGGTCGTGCGGATCGAAGCGCACCGACAGCTCACCGCCCGCGAGTCGTTCAGCCTCTTCACGGCTGTCGACACCCTCAAGTCGCAACAGGATCCTTCCTTCGTGCCCCCGCCGCGACAGCACTCGCACGGCGCGCGCCGGGCCGCCCGGCACCGTCAGCCAGAGCTCGCCGCCCGGCGCGAGACGACCCGGATCGTCCCCGACGAGCACGACCCCCACCTCACCTTTCAAGCCATGCGCCCGCGCGATCCGGCCGACGAGCAGCAGCGGGGCCTCGCCCTGCCCAGCAACATCCTCCAAGCGCGGGTCAGGCGTCCGTCTCGGAGACCGGAGGCATCCCCTCCTGCTTCATCTTGACCTTCGTCTCGCCGGTCCGCGTCTCGATCTTGGCCGGCTTGGCCCGGCCCCGTCGCCCGACCGGGCTGCCCTCGGCCCGGCGGGTCACCGCACGCCCGCTGCGTCGCACGCCCGCGCGCTCCTTGCGGGCAGCGAGGGCCTGCCGACGCTCCGGTGGGACGGCTCCGCCCTGTGTGAACGCCGACCAGATGCCGTTCTTCGTGAGGAGCGAGCGCGTCGTGTCGGACGGAATCGCTCCCTTGCGCAGCCAGTCCAGCGCCTTCCCCTCGTCGAAGCGGATGACGGGGGGGCTGGAGATGGGATCGTAGAAGCCGATCGTCTCGATGAAGCGGCCGTCGCGCGGATTGCGCGAGTCCGTCACAACCACGCGGTAGGAGGGCTGTCCCTTCTGCCCCATCCGCCTCAACCTGATCTTGACCGACATCCCTGGTCTCCTTGGTAAAGAGAAGTTACCGCGGGAGCGACGCGCCGAAGGGCATCCCGCGCCCGCGCCCGCCACCGCCGCCCCGCAGCCCCTTGAGCACCTTGTTCATCTGCGTGAACTGCTTCAGCAGCCGGTTCACGTCGGCCACCGACGTTCCGCTCCCGAGCGCGATCCGCTTGCGGCGGGAGCCGTTCAGGATCCTCGGCGTGCGCCGCTCCTGCGGCGTCATGGAGAGCACGATCGCCTGCGTCTGCTTGAGCCGCCTGGAGTCCACCTTGAAGTCCTTGAGCGCGCGCGTGTTCACCCCCGGCAGCATCTTGAGGATCGATTCCAGCGGACCCAGCCGCTGCAGCTGCTTCAGCGAGCGCAGGAAGTCTTCCAGGTCGAGATCGCCCTTGCGGCGCAGCTTCTCCTCGAGCGCTTTCGCATCGCCCTCATCGACGGTCGCCTGCGCCCGCTCGACCAGCGTGAGCACGTCCCCCATCTGGAGGATGCGGCCCGCGAGCCGGTCAGGGTGGAAGAGCTCGAGCCCATCCAGGCGCTCGCTCGTGCCCAGGAACTTGATCGGCTTTCCGGTGACGGCGCGGATCGAGAGTGCGGCACCCCCGCGCGCGTCCCCGTCCATCTTCGTCAGGATCACTCCGGTGAGCGCGACGTCGGCATCGAAGCTCGACGCAACGTTGACCGCGTCCTGCCCCGTCATGCCGTCGGCCACCAGCAGCACCTCGTCGGGACGGACGCGCTCGTGCACGACCCGCAGCTCCTCCATCATCTGCGGGTCGACGTGGAGCCGTCCGGCGGTGTCGAGGATGACGACACCGCGGCCGCCCTTGCGAGCGGCTTCCACTCCCCGCTCGACGATGCCGGGGACGTCCGTCTCACCCGGTTCCGCGTGCACCGGGATCCCGACCTGGGAGCCAAGCGTGCGCAGCTGCTCCACGGCCGCCGGCCGGTAGACGTCCGCTGCCACCAGCAGCGGCGTCCGGCCCTCGCGCTTGAGCCGCTGCGCCAGCTTGGCCGCCGTGGTCGTCTTGCCGGATCCCTGCAGCCCCACGAGCATCACGACCGCAGGCTTGCGGCTTCCGAGGTCGAGGCCGCGCGCGCGGCTCCCCAGGAGCTCGACCAGCTCGTCGTGGACGATCTTGACCACCTGCTGTCCGGGGGAGACCGACCGCAGGACCTGCTGCCCCTTGGCCCGCTCCTCGACGCGCGCGAGGAAATCCCTGGCCACCTGGTAGTTGACGTCTGCCTCCAGGAGCGCGCGGCGGATCTCGCGCAGCCCCTCGGAGATGGCTGCCTCATCGAGGACCCCTCGGCTGCGGAGGCCCCGGAAGGCGGTTTCGAGCTTTTCGGAGAGATCCTCGAACACGTCGGGAGACCCACGGAGGTTCGACGCCTCGGGCCACCGTTCCGAGGCGCAAAAGCGGGGAAGCCTACGGGCGCTGCACCGGATCGGCAAGTGGAGTGGCGTCCGACGGAGCGACGTCCACAGGCTGTTCCTCGTCCGCGGGCAGATCGTCCGCGGGCGGATCGTCCGCGGGCAGATCGTCCGCGGTGGCGTCGCCACCCGGCCCCTCGTCGAGAGGCACGTCGTCCGGCAGCACGTCGTCGGGCCCCGCCTCGGGCCTCTGCTCGTCGTCGGGCGCTGCCTCGGACCTCTGCACGTCGTCGGGCGTCCGCGCGTCGTCGGGCGTCCGCGCGTCGTCGGG
>JACCXV010000045.1 GCA_013696835.1 Gemmatimonadota bacterium
ACTTCGACGGCTTCACATATATATTTAAAATATACGTCGCCTCCATCTACCACATCCTCCCGCTGCCGCGCACCCTCAACTCCCGGGCGCTCGCCGAAGTCGCTTCGCGGCAGGCCTCGGCCAACCGGCTGGACACATGCCTCGTCACGGACGAGCACGGCGCCGTCTACTTCCGCCCGGAGGGGCACGTGGCGGATTCTGACGTCGTGCCAAGCGGCGGCTGCATCGTCGCGGGCAGGCTCCGGGCCCCGTGGGACTTCGACGACCCGGAGCTCCGCGAGCGCACGAAGCGCCTTGATCGGTTCGTCGAGGACAACAAGGTCGGCGGCTACATGCTCGGCGACATCACCAAGGGCGGCCGCGATGCCACCGAGGAGGAGAGTGGGCGCCTCGCGGGCGTTCAGGAGAACGGCGTCCCCGTCGGCCTCTCGAAGTGCGTGCTCTGCGGCCGCTGGCGCGGGGAGTGCCTCGATCCGAGCCCCGTCTTCGCCGGCAAGGTGATGCGCGTCCACTGCGCGTGCGAGAACCACAACCGCTGCGCGTGGTGCGGGTTCCCGCTGTACGAATGGCGCCTGAACGCCAATCACTTCGACGAGGCGGACGGGAACGTCTGGCACGTGCCCGGCTTCAGCGCGTTCGGTCACCGCTGCGTCGGCGCAACCGACGGGGAGGAGTCGGAATGATGGTCTGGAAGGACTGGATTCCGAAGAAGCTGCGCGCGCTTATGGAGCGGCCGCGGAAGTGGAGCTCCATCGATCGTGAGCAACTCGCCGAAGTGGCCTTCCATGTTCCTCATGCACGGGAAGAGCCAGGAGCCGGAGGACGACAAGTCGTTCCGGCCCCTCATGGACATGTACGCGGTGCTCGAGACGCGCCTCCGCGAAAGCCAGCGTGCGGACCTGCGCGAGGACGTCATCCTGAACGTCGAGGAGCGCCACTCGTCCATCGACGCCCTGCTGCCGTTCATCTACGGTGACTCGTCAGTGCGTGTGATCGCCTCGGCGGCTCTGGCCGCCGCGGTGCTCGCCCCGCCCGCGGAGGGCGAGCCCCTGATCGGACCGGAGTTCCTCCTGCGGGTCTTCGACGACGTGGCCCAGGATCACGCGAAGGAGGGCATCTTCGTGGGGCGCATTGACGCCACTCCCCTTAGCCCACAAATTGGGTGATACGTACAATTCGTGTGATACGGACAACTCGTGGAGATGAACCTCCGATGACACTCAACGCGACTGAAGCCCGCGACGCCTTTGGCGAGACTCTCAACCGCGTGGCGTACGGCAAGGAGCGAGTCGTCCTGAGCAGGCGCGGCAAGCCGATGGCGGCGTTGATCCCGCTGGAGGATCTCGCGCTTCTGGAGAAGCTGGAGGACCGTCTGGACGTGGATGCAGCCGCCGAGGCTCTGGCTGAATCGGACGAGCGGTTGCCCTACGAAGAAGTCCGCCGGGAGCTCGGCCTCACCTGACAGGCGGCCGTTACCGCCTCGAGCTCACTCGCGCGGCCAGACGTGACCTGGCGGCGCTTCCCGCAAAGGTGCTGAAGCGCGTCGATGCGCGGATCCTTGCCCTGGCCGACGACCCGTATCCGCGGGCCGCAACGAAGCTGGAAGGCGCTCGGGGATTCCTGCGGGTGCGAGTGGGAGATTATCGAATCCTCTACACGGTCGAAGCAGACCGGCTCGTGGTGCTCGTCGTGCGAATCGGGCACCGGAGAGAGATCTACCGCGGATTACCGTAATCTCGCCAACGACGAGAGAGCGAAGGGGCGCCCAGCCCGCACGGCATGAACTCACTCGAAGCTGTCGATCTCGCACGCGCCGGATCCCGGCCAGCGGCCATCGGCTATCAGCTCGGACTCGCAGTCCTGAGCGGTTTCGAGGAGGGCGCGTCCGGCGGCGGCGCCACCATCCCTCCCTGGATGGGTTGGGACCCGCGGCTGTCCGCCTGGGTCGCGGCGGGCCACCACATGCCGGAGCTGCGCGCCTGGGCGGGCGCGCGCGGCATCCCCGAGCGCAGCGACCCCCCGGACCGTCTCGTAACGTACTTCAACGACGCTCGCGAGCCGCGGGAGCTGCAACGCGAGGCCGTGGACCGCTGGCGCGCGGGCGGCGCGCCGGCTCGATCGTGCTTCCCACGGGGACCGGCAAGACGTTCGTTTAAGACCAGACCGGGCGTGGCCGAGATCGTGGCGCTGGCGGAGCGGTGCGTCGGTAAGACTATTAGTATGATCCTACGCTTCTCAATTTGCGCTGAGGTAGACATGGAACGCGTGACCGTGACCCTCCCTGCCGACCTGGTGAGGGA
>JACCXV010000061.1 GCA_013696835.1 Gemmatimonadota bacterium
GTGCAGGTACATGACCTGCGGCTGCTCGCCCTGGAAGTGTCGGTGCAGCGCCGTTACCTGAATCCCGCTGGCCTGGAGGGACGACACCACCGTATCCACCTCGGCCGGCAGCAGGACGAGGTCCGACATGGCTACCGACCCCTGCGGCCCCTCCTTGAACGCCACCCACGAGGCGAAGCCCAGGGCCGTCGGAACGGCGACGCCCTCGACGGTCATCGCCAGGTCCGCGCGGGGAAAGGAGGTAGTGTAGACGCCTTCCCCAGGCTTCGCTTCGCCGCTTTTCCCGAATGCCTTCTCGACGGCCGCCCTGTCGCGGAACTCGGTGCTGTCCTGCACGGTCGGTGACGGGGACGGCCGGGGTTCCCGCTCACGCTCCTCGCGAGCGTCGGCACGAGCTGCGACACGCCCCGCGGCGGCGGGCTCGGCCCTGCCGTCGCCCGGCGTCGGGCTACACGCCGCGGCAATCGCCGCGCTCCCCATGCAGAGCATGGTTCGGATGACCACCCTTCCACTCGGGAACATGTGCGACCTCCTGTACTGACGTTTTCGCTCGCCGGAACGACGAGCGGGAGCGGGTGCGGTTTGCCAACTTCTCCGAGCAGACTCAGAACGGCCAGATGCGCGGCGCCAGCAGGGTCGTCACGAGCATGAAGAGCAGGATGAGCGGCGCGCCGACGCGCGTGTAGTCGAGGAAGCGGTAGCCGCCCGGACCGTAGATCATGGTGTTCGTCTGGTAGCCGATGGGCGTCGCGAAGTCCGAGGAGCCGGCGTAGGCGATCGCGAACACGAAGGGGCGCGGGTCCACGCCGAGGCCCACGGCGGTCGAGATCGCGATCGGGATCATGAGCACCGCGGCGGCGTTGTTGCTGATGACGGCGTTCAGCAGCGCGCAGAAGAAGTACAGCGCGCCCAGGACCCAGATCGGCCCCAGGTCTCCCACCGCCGCTACCACGCCGGCCGCGACCCATGCGGCCGTCCCCGTCTGCTCCAGCGCGATGCCCAGCGGCAGGATGCCCGCGAGCAGGAAGATGACCTGCCAGTCGATGGCCTCGTAGGCCTCCTCCAGGTTCAGGCAGCCGCTTACCACCAGCCCTATGGAGCCCACCAGCGCGGCCAGCACGATCGGCACGTCGAACACGGCCGCCGCCAGGATCACCCCGGCGATCGTGGCCAGCACGAGCGCCACGCGGCGGCGGTCGACGCGCGTACGCGCGAACTGCCGCAGGAGGATGAAGTCGTCGCGCCCGCCGAGACGCCCCACGTCCTCCCGGTGCCCCACCACGAGCAGCACGTCCCCGGAGCGCAGCACCACGTCCCGCAGCTCCTCGCGGATGATCTCCGCGCGGCGGTGGATCGCCATCACGATCACGCGGAAGCGCCCCCGGAAGTTCGAGGACTCGAGGGTGGATCCTTCCACGTGCGAGCCGGGCGCGATCAGGACCTCGGCCAGCACGGCGTCGCCGCCCTGCAGCCGCTCGTCGCTGAACTTCACCTCGGGCCGGATCTCGAGCCCGAGGGTGTCCTTGGCCAGCAGGATCCGCTCGGGGCTGCTGCGGGCGACGATGACGTCGCGCTCCGCCACGCGCTCGGCACGGGAGGGGGCCCAGATGGCGCGCCCGTCGCGCACGATCTGGACGACGTTGATGCCAGCCTGCGAGAGCCCCGACTCGGATAGAGGCTGGCCGATGAGCCGGGAGCCGGGACGCACGACCAGCTCCGTGAGGTAGTCTGCGAGCGCGTACTGCGTCGTGAGGTCTCCGCTGCCGCGATCGGGCAGCAGCCGCTGTCCGATGAACAGCATGTAGACGATGCCGACCGCGGCGAGGGTGAGCCCCAGGGGCGCGAACTCGAACATGCCCAGCGGCGCGAGGCCGTTCTCCACGGCCAGCGAGGCGACGAGCACGTTGGTGCTCGTGCCGATCAGCGTCACCACGCCGCCGAACTGGGCCGCGTACGAGAGCGGGATGAGGAGCCTCGACGGGCTGATCTCCGCTCGGCGGGCCACGGTGAGGGCGATCGGCAGGAAGACGGCGACGCAGGCGGTGTTGTTGATGAAGGCCGAGACCGCGCTGACGATCCCCATCATGGTGCCGAGCAGGACCGAGCGTCCCCTCTCCGCGGCGCGCACGAGCACCGCTGCGACCGCGTCGAGCCCCCCCACCTTCTTGAGCGCGCCCGACAGCACGAACATGGCGGCCACCGTGACCGTCGCCTCGTTGCTGAAGCCCGAGACCCCTTCCTTCGGCGTCACGAGCCCGAGCACCAGCAGCAGCGCCAGGACGATGAGCGAGACCAGGTCGACGCGCACCTTCTCGGTCACGAACAGCGCGAGGGCGAGCGCCAGCACGGCGAGCACCTCGATGCGGTCCAGCGGCATGGGGCCGAGTCCTGCGATGCGGGAGATCCGGGAGGTTCCGGGCGCCGCAACTATGCCCCGCGGGCACGCTCGCGACAATCCGGCGCAACCCGCTACCGTGGACTTCCCCCGGTCCGGAGGCCATCGAGACGCCATGGTCAGGCGCCTGGTGGACATCCCGGGGTTCTCCATCGATCGCGTGGCTGAGGCTGCCGGCGACGACCCGGAGGTGCTGCGCCTCGAGAACCTGGACAGCGACCTGCCGCCTCCTCCGCGCGCGCTCGCGGTGACCCGCGCGGCGCTCGAATCGGAAGCAGCCAACAGCTACCTGCCGTTCACCGGGACGGTGGCGCTGCGCTCGGCGGTTGCCGAACGGCTACGCCGGCAGACCGGTCACCCCTACGACCCGAACGACGTCGTGATCACGTGCGGGGGCACCGAGGGGATGTTCGACGCGCTCCTGGCGGTCACCGACCCGGGAGACGAGGTGCTCCTCACCGACCCCACCTACGCGGGCATGGTCAACCGGGTGCGCCTGGCGGGAGCGGTCCCGCGCTTCGCGCCGCTCGTGGTCGAGAGGGGGGAGTGGCGGCTCGACGTGGAGGGGCTGCGCGCTGCGGTGAGCGAGCGGACGCGCGCCGTCTTTTTCATGAACCCCTCGATGCCCTCGGGAGCGCTGCTGGATGCGTCCGAATGGGACGCGATCGCCGCCCTGTGCCGCGAACGCTCTCTCTGGCTCCTCTACAACGCCGCGATGGAGCGCATCCTCTTCGACGGGCGGGCTTGCGCGCATCCGGCAGCCCTGCCGGGCATGGCGGAGCGGACCATCACCATCGGCTCTGTCTCGAAGGAGTATCGCATGATCGGCTGGCGCATCGGCTGGGTCGCGGGGCCGCCCGCGATCCTGCGCGACGTGGCCCGCGTTCACGTCTACAACGTCGTCACCGCCACCGGCATCGCGCAGGCCGGAGCGGCGGCGGCGCTCGCCGAGCCCGCCTCGGAGCTCGCACCTTACCTCGCGGAGTGGCAGCGCAGGCGAGATGCGCTGCTCGGGCAGCTCGAGGGGCTGCCGGCCGTGCGGCCGGCGGGCGGATGGTCGCTGCTGCTGGACGTGGGAGCGATGGGGTTCGACTCGCGCACCGCCTCGCGCCTGCTGCTCGAACGGGGCAGGGTGGCGGCGACCCCCATGCGGGACTGGGGATCGGAGAGCAGCGACCGCTTCGTGCGGCTCGTCTTCAGCAGGGAGCCCGTCGCGCGACTGGCGCAGTTGCGAGCCCGTCTGGAACGGGCCTTGGGAGCCTGATCCGGCCGAAGCCGCGATGCGCGCCGGCAGCAGGGGGTCGGCGGCCTGCCGCCCCTG
>JACCXV010000062.1 GCA_013696835.1 Gemmatimonadota bacterium
TCAAGTACATCGTCAAGAACGTCGCTTGGCGCAACGGCAAGACGGCTACCTTCATGCCGAAGCCGATCTTCGGCGACAACGGCTCCGGCATGCACTGTCACCAGTCGATCTGGAAGGACGGGGGCAACCTGTTCTTCGCGGAGGAGGGCTATGCGGGGCTGAGCGAGATGGCGCGGCACTACGTGGGGGGCCTGCTCGCGCACGCGCCGGCCCTGCTCGCCTTCTGCGCGCCCACGACCAACTCGTACCGGCGGCTCGTCCCCGGCTTCGAGGCTCCCGGGAACCTGGTGTACTCGATGCGCAACCGCTCAGCCTGCGTGCGCATCCCGGCGTACTCGAGGAGCCCGAAGGCCAAGCGCATCGAGTTCCGCTGCCCCGACGCCTCATCGAACGGTTATCTCGCGTTCGCCGCGATGCTGATGGCCGGGATGGACGGCATCCGCAACCGAATCGAGCCGCCCGCGCCGATCGACAAGGATCTCTACGAGCTGGATGGAGAAGAGGCGGCGGGGGTGAGGTCGACGCCCGGCTCGCTCCCCGAGGCGCTGGATGCGCTCGAGGCCGACCACCAGTTCCTGCTGGCCGGCGACGTGTTCACGCCCGACCTGATCGCGACCTGGCTCGGCTACAAGCGCTCGAACGAGGTGGACGCCGTCCGGCTGCGGCCGCACCCCTACGAGTTCTTCCTGTACTACGACGCATAGCGAATCAGTCCAGGCGGAACGAGGAAGCCCACCGGACCAGCGGTGGGCTTTTCTCTAATGGAATCCTTCCGTTCCACCCCGATTGAGGCGAATGCGGGGAGCGCCACTGGTGGGCCTGAGCGACCTCTTCGCTGGCGGACCTTCTTCGTGAAGCTCACGGGCAAGCATTTGCCCAAAGTGATGGCAGGCAACTCGGCCCGGTGTGGGTCAACCGACCCATTGCTTCAAGGTCGTGTTCCATAGAAGTCTCCGTTTCACAGTTGAAACGTCAGGAATTCTCTACGCGCGGAGCCCCACCCCTGTTTCCTCTATCTCTAAAAGACTTACGCACTTTGTGACGGACTGAATACGAAGGCATGCACTTTGCTAGCTACTCCTATTCCTGCCCTTCGGCAACCGGAAGACCAGCTGCATTACCGCCGGGTCTCCGGAAGCATCAGAAAACAGTCGTCAGGAGAGACCATGTTTCACGTACCCGGTCGTATCACGTTCATCATCGCTCTAGGATTGGGCCTTCTGACGTTTCCGGCCGCGTCAGCTTCGGCGCAGGAAAGCGCCGACCGACAAATGATGCAGGACTCGATGATGATGATGAAAGAAGCGAGCACTTTGCAGGCCACGGCGGCCCGAGAGTCAGGTCGGCCCGCCTACTCGCCGGCGACCGCCGTCAAATTCAAGAAGGAGGACAACGTCTTCCTCAAGAGCGCCCTGGGGGTAAACTTCACTTATCGCGCGGCCTTCGTGACGCTGCCGCTGTTTCGCGGTCTCTCCCCGAAGAATGAACCGGTCTATTACATCATCACCGACGCGTCCGACTTCGACGTGGCGCGCAAGATGGGCCTCAACTACGCTCCCAAAATGCGCCACGCCGTGGGCGACGGGGCGCAGCGTGTGACCATGGATGATGGCGTAATGCGCTTCCGGGGCAGCGTGGACTTCACGCCGGAGCATCTGGTCATCCCCGGCTCGATGACGATGCCCTTCCCGCCCAAGACGGCTAAAGCCGGGGCCATCGGCGACGCCGAATGGTCTTCCATGGTCGTCCTGCCCAGCGGCGGCGTCCTGAACGTGCAGATGGTCCATAACGCCTCGGGAACCCACGACCGGGTCAAGTCAATCGATCTCCAAGAGCGCACAGTGACCCTGTCCCTTCTGGATGGTTTCCAGGGCGGCAAGCAGTATTATTATCATCTGGTAACGGACGTTTCCGAGGAATTGCCAGCGGCGCTGGAGAACGGGGTACACACGCCGCGCTTGGCCAAGGTACTGGGATACGGCCAGTCGCGCCCCAGCGACCGCTCGGCGCTCCTGGGATTTTCTCCGGTGTTGAACGGGATCACCGACACCAAGACGCATCAGGATCAGGGCTTCGCCGCTTCGATTGCCAACGCAGGGATTGACCCCATCAATGTTTTCCCCATCGACCCCGACAACGACAATCGTTCGCAGTCCAATAACTACAGCCCGCTTTGGGACGCGCATGTGAACATGTGGACGGAGAAGGCGGTCAAGGAAGGCCGCATGCGCCGCATCACCTCCTTTGAAGATCTCGAAGGCCTGGTGCGGGATGGCCTGATCACCACCGCTTCCATCAATCCGCCCGGCCCCGGCAACCCCTTCGTCGCCGGCTTGAGGCCGACGCGGGCGATCATCAACTGCCCTGTCATCGCCCAGCCCAACCTGTCTCCGCAGTAGGCGGAGAACGGAACGCGAGGCGTCGGCCCATACGTGCGGATCGGCGCCCAGCGCCGCGTTCAGCCGTCGCTGGAGCAAAGTGAGCGCAGCGAATGGAGCGGTGCGCATCGGATGCAACGTGTTGTTGTGCCGTGACTGAGCGGAGCGTCAGTCGAGCGAACCTGAACCTCGTCATCTTCGACCTCGACGGCACGCTCCTGCGCTCCAACGAGCTGGACGACGCCATGTACGTCCGTGCTCTCGCGGACGAGTTCGGATTCACGGACGTGCGCACCGACTGGTCTACCCATCCCGAGGCCACCGACCCGGGGATTCTGCAGGAGGTCTTTCGAGAACGGCTCGGAAGGGCTCCAACGCTGACGGATGAGGAGCGGATGCGCGATCGATTCAGCGGTCTCCTGCGCAAGGCCGTGGAGGAGGCTCCCGGCCGTAGCCAAGCCCACGGGCGGAGCTCCCGCACTGCTGCAAAGCCTGCGCGAGCACCCGGTGTGGAGACCTGCGATCGCCACAGGGTCATGGCCCGAAGCCGCGCAGATCAAGCTCGCCGCAGGCGGATTGAACATCGACGGCCTGCCCGCGGCCTACGCGGACGACGCCGTGAGCCGTGAAGCCATTCTTGCGGCTAGTCTCCAACGGGCTACGGAGCGGGAGGGGAGCCCATTCGGGCAGGCGGTCTACGTCGGAGACGGCGTATGGGACGCCCGTGCAGCCCAGGCCCGAGGGTTGCCTTCATCGGCATTGGACCCGAGGCGCGGGAGGAGGTCCTCCTAGCCGCCGGCGCCGTCGCCGTGATGCGGGATTTCACGGACCCGCACCGCTTGCTCGCGTGCCTGGAGCAGATCGGGAGCGGGGCGCGGTTCCCGGCGCATACCTGATCTCAGGCGAACCGCTTGAGCGCCCTCTCGCGTGCCTTGTGACTCTCCTCTTCGCGATTACGCGGCGCCGCACTCGTGTGAAGCGAGTGGATCAATCTGTGGGCGGCCTCGGCTACCTCGTCTACCGCGCGATTGAAAGCAGCTTCGTTCGCGCGCGAAGGGTGCGTGGCGCCGCTCAGCTTTCGGACGAACTGGAGCGCCGACGCACGGATCTCGTCGTCGGAGGCGGCAGGCTCGAAGTTGGCCAGCGTCTTGATGTTTCGGCACATGCTCGTTTCCTCAGGGTGCACCAGTGAGTGGCCAGTGATTCACGGCTTCGGCGTGCAGCCTGCTCTCCTCTGAGATTCCTGCAGCCGTCCGCCGACTGTCACAAAGTGTCCTCCCCGCGCGTTCCTCATTCATGGGCTGTAGGCACGTGAGCGGGGGCAAGTGAGAACGGCCACCCCTCCCTTCATTGGCGTGCAGCAGAGGATGAACATGCTTTCGCGAGGAGAAAACAGATGCAGCTACAGCGGCGCTTTCAGCGACCAGGACCTCTCTCTGCCGTGGTCGGCGCGGGGATGGCTCTCGCCTTCACGGTCGCAGTCTCACCCCTTCCCGCCCAGACGCGCTTCTCGGACGCGCGAATGATCTTCGAGGTCAACTCCACGGATGGAGATGCGGGCATCCAGGTTTTCCTCGACGGCGACGAATGGAGGACCGTCGCGATGACCGACCCCGGCGGTCGAGAGATCCTCGAAGTCACCAACAAGGGGCGCCTGGCGAACGTCGGCTTGACCGAGCTCTTCGTGGAAAGCCAGGAGCCATCCTTCGACGAGGTCCCGCTTCGCGAGTTCCTGCAAAAGTTCCCGGCGGGAGAGTACCGGTTCCGCGGCATCACGGTCGAAGGGGAGGCCATCGTCGCATCCGCGACGCTAACGCACAGGATTCCGGAAGGACCCGTGATCGTCGCGCCGGAGCCGGACGCCGTGTTGAGACCCGACGGCGCCGTCATCGAGTGGCGACCCGTCACCAGGCCACGGGGGATCGAGATCGTGCGCTACCAGGTCATCGTCGAGCTCGAGGAACCGAGCCTTCTGGGGGGGAAGGCCGTGTTCAGCGTCGACCTGCCGGCTACGGTCACGAGCCTCAGGCTTCCGCGCGAATTCCTCCAGTTTGGCAAGGAGTACAAGTTCGAGGTCCTGGCCATCGAGGCCGGCGGAAACCAGACCATCTCCGAAGCTTCCTTCGAGACGGTGCCGTTCAGGCCGTGATACTCGCCAGGAACACTCTCGTTCACCGGCGCGTCGCTTGCGGCGCGGCCGGTGCAACGGGTTGTTCCGCATTCGGTGGTGTACCGTCACCCAGCCGCAAGGCCACCCGCCGTCATCTACAATCACCGTGAGCGCCGCATCAAGACAGGGCTGAAATCGCTGCCTGATAGAGCACGAGCGTCTCCTGAGGATCGGTGACGGTCACGTTCAGGTCTCTCAGAAGGCCGTCCTGCAACCCGTAAACCCAGCCATGCACCGCCAGCTCCTGACCACGTTCCCATGCATCGCGAGCAATCGTGGTGTGGCAGACGTTGGCGACCTGCTCGATGACGTTCAGCTCGCAAAGCCGGTCGGAAGCCTCGACTCCCCCACCCAGGCTCGCGAGATACCTCTCATGCTTCTGCCGCACGTCCTGAACATGACGTAGCCAGTTGTCGCTCAAGCCAAGTCGGTCGCGCCGAAACGCGGCCTGCACGCCACTGCACCCATAGTGTCCACAGACGATGATGTGCCTCACGTTCAGGATGTCCACCGCAAACTGCATGACCGACAGACAGTTGAGATCGGTGTGCACGACCAGATTCGCGACATTCCTGTGCACGAACAACTCTCCGGGCAGCAGCCCCACGATCTGATTGGCCGGCACGCGACTGTCCGAGCAGCCGATCCACAGATAGCCGGGGAACTGCTGTTGTGACAGCTTGCTGAAGAAGTCCGGGTCTTGCTGCCGGATGCTCCCGGCCCACGACTTGTTGTTCTCGAAAAGATGGCTGAGCGAACGCTTCTGGAACTCGTCTGGGGCGGGAACAGGAGGGGCGGAATCACTCACGGGCTGATCGTTCCCGGATGGAGAGAGAAATCGGGTTCCTGTCTCGACAACCTCATGGAGCTTCGGCGAGCGTGTACTCGAACTCGTAGGAATGCTCACCGTTGGCGATCTCGATCGCCATTCTGCCCGAGAGTCCCACGAGCTGTCCGGTGCCCGAGTCCGGCACCACTGTGATGACCAGCTGCGGGGCGCCCCGGGTCATGGTGCCGCTGTGCTGGAGCACGAAGGTGCCGCTGCGGCCGTGCAACGTTCCATTGACGTGCTCGATGGCGACGTACCCGGCCGAGCCCTCGACGGCCCCATGGGCGGCGAGCATCTGGCCCTTGCTGGCGCCCTCGAGATCGCCGTGAAACTGCTTGTCGATGAGCATTCTGCCGACAGTTGGGCCGCCCGACGAGTCTTCCGGCGCCCGAGGGCTCAGCTTCACGTCGAACGCTCCGCTCGCACGAGTCGTCATGCGGCCTGCACGCTCATTCCCCGCATCTCACGCGCGCGGAATCCAGCGTGGCACCTTCATGCAATATCTCTCGTATGAAGCTTCGAACCTTCGACGCAACGCAGGCTCCTCGTAGAGAACGACCCACAGATGGAACACCGAAAACACCACTGCGGCGTACGCGAGGACCATGACGGACTGGAACAGTATCGCCTCTCCCGTGAGCATGAGCAAAGCGGCGACGTACATCGGGTTCCTGACATGGCGGTAGAGTCCTCTGACCACCATCTCCCTGGGCGGGTCGAAAGGGGCCGGCGTCCCTTTTCCCGCAAAGGTGAAGTCCCAGGCGCACCAGAGATAGAGCAATGCTCCGACTGCGATCGGCATCAGCCCGATGAACCGCGGGAGCGCTGGCCTGACGGGGAATGACTCGACGTCGGAGGAAAGCAGCAGGTACGGCACGACTATTGTCACTGCCCCCGGCACGAAGACAGACCAGAGCACTGTCTTGAGTGCGGTCATGACCGCGGCCGGCGGCGCGGACGGGTTCCCACCCTTCACATCTGTTCGAGCATCCACGCTTCAGAAACCTCTCGTCCCTTCGCGATGTCGTCGACGACCAGGACCAGCTGATGACTGTGGTCGCTGTAGACGACCTCGATGTTGACGCCGGCCTCGGCCATTCGGCGCGAGATCTTGCCGAGCTGACCTGGCTCGGACTGGTTCAGTCGCTGCACGAGCACCTCCCGTTCTTCCTGAACGCGAATGCCCGCCGCTTCGAGCGCCCTGCGAGCAGCGGCCCCATCCTCGAAGAGGAAGTGAGCGACGCCCTGGCCGTCGACGACGAACGCGCCTCCGCCCTCGACGCTCACCCCGGCGTGGCCCAGGGCGTCGCCCATCTCGGCCAGTGCGCCCGGTCGGTTTTCCAGCACGATCGCAAGATCCTTCATGGTCGCTGCTCCAACGGTTGGTGAATTACGGGGCAGCCCGGCTCAGCGTACCCGCACGGTTGCCTCGTGTCGAATGGGGACGCTGCACGAGTTGGCGATGAAGCAAAGCTCGTGAGCCGTGTCGTGCAGCTGCGCGGCGAGGGCTGCGCTCTTCCCGTCCGCGATCGTCACGCTCGGGTGCAGCGTGACCTCCTCGAACTTCCCACCGCCGTCTGCGCGCATCACCATCCTGCCTTGCACGTCGTCCTCGTATGCCAGCACGCGAACCCCCTTCCGGGCGCAGAGCGACAGGTAGAACAGCATGTGACAGGCCGAAAGGGACGCGAGAAAGAGATCCTCTGGATTGTGCTTGTCCGCCTCGCCCCGGAACGCCGGGTCGGCCGTGCCCGCGAGGTCGGGCTTCCCCGCAACGAGAACGCGGTACTGCCGGCCGTAGCTCGTATAGCCGGCCGTCCCCTCACCCGTGTTCCCGTCCCAAATCAGTCGGGCGGCGTACTCGTGCACGCCTTTCGTGATCGCAGAGGCCGACATGGCAGTTTCCGTTTCTTGTCCGGCGTCAGTCGAGCCCTTCATGCTGCGAGTTCAGCATGGTTTGCGGGCGGAGGTGCGAATTCACGCGACCAGCACCTTGAATCCGCCGTAGACCATGCGCTTGCCGTCGAAGGGCATGTTCTTCGGGTCCATCATGTCAGCCATGCGCGGGTCCTTCATCACCTTGGCGTTGACCCTGTCGCGGTGCGCGCGCGACTTGAACACGATCCACGAGAACACCACGGTCTCATTCGGCTTGAGTTTGACGCTCTGCGGAAACGAGGTGAGCTTCCCCATCTTCACGTCGTCACCGACGCATTCCACGAACTCGAGCGCGCCGTGGTCCCTCCAGACCTTCCCTGCCTTCTGCGCGACGCGGCGATAGGCGGTCAGGTTCTTCTTCGGTACGGGTAACACGAAGCCGTCAACGTAGCGCATACATCCTCCCCCGTAGTTGTCGTAAAGCACCCGGCCCGGCGGGTCGGGTCAACAGGCACGAGCTGCAGCGACGAGTCCAAGATACTTCGCGACCGCGCCATCGAGATACTCCGCGACCGTCATGCGATTCGGTTCATGCCACGACTACTTCGTGGTCCCGACCCCCATCTCGCGAAAGCGCTCGACCGCCTCGCTCGGACCGAAGTCCTCCAGCTCGAACAGCTGGCGAATCTCGATCTCGCCCTCCTTGCCGTCGACGGCCGGATTGGGAAAGCGCCTGGTCAATTCGAGCGCCTCTTCCTTCGACTTCACCTGGATGATCGTGTAGCCGGCGATCAGCTCCTTCGCCTCGATGAATGGCCCGTCGACGAATGTGCGCTTGTCTCCAGAGTACTTGATGCGCCAGCCCTTCGAGCTCGCCTGGAGGCCGGAGGCGTCGACCAGCGCGCCCGCTTTCTGCAGCTCCTCGTGGTACTGGGCCATCTCGGCGATGAGCTTCTCCTCCGGCATCACGCCAGCTTCGGAGTCCTGGGTGGCCTTGACCAGGATCATGAATCGCATCGTCAGATCTCCTTTCTAGTTCTGGACCTCGGGTTCCACGTTGATCATCCAGGCCACGCCGAAGCGGTCAGCGAGCATGCCGAAGCGCGGCGACCAGAAGGTCTTGGCCAACGGCATCTGCACCTGCCCACCGTCGGCCAGAGCGGCGAACAGCCGCTCGGCCGCGGCTTCGTTCGGGACCGTGAGTGCCAGCGAGAAGCCCTGAAAGCTCGGCTTGCCTCCACACTTGCCGTCGTCAGCCATCACCGTCGTCTCGCCGATGCGAAAGCTCGAATGCATCACCTTGTCTTCCGAACCGGCCGGAACCATCCCGGGCGGAGGAGCCTCCGGGCAGTCCTTGTAGCGCATGAGCATGGTCACCTCGGCTCCGAGCGCGCTGCGGTAGAACTCGAGCGCCTCCTCGCAGCGGCCGTCGAAGGACAGATAGGGTTGGACGAGCATCTGCGTCTCCTTTTCAAATGTGGGTTGGTGGACACATGCACGTTCGTGCATGCCGAGGCGCGCAGCCCATCTCACGGTTCTCGATCGATCCCAGGCCCTACTGCTTCGCAGCCACCTGCGCGCGCAGCCGCTCCTCCTGTTCCCTGAGCTCGGGCGTGAACGCCGGGCCGAAGTCCTCCGCCTCGAACACCTGCCGAATCTCGATCTCGGCCTCCGTGCCAGGGAAGGGGTTGGGGGAACGCTTGACCCATTCGATCGCCTCTTCCCTGGACTTCACCTGGATGAGCCAGAAGCCCGCGATCAGCTCCTTCGTCTCGGCGAAGGGGCCGTCGATCACGGTCCGCTTGTCTCCCGAGAACCGGACGCGCGCACCCTTCGAGCTCGGGTGCAGCCCCTCCCCCGCCAGCAGCACGCCGGCCTTCGCCAGCTCCTCGTTGTACTTGCCCATGTCGGCGAGGAGCTTCTCGTCCGGAAGGACGCCAGCCTCCGAATTCTTGTCGGCCTTGACCAACACCATGAACCGCATCGTCATGTCTCCGTGAAGGGCTAGCGGGCTCGGGGAGCAGGAGCGGCGCGCCCGTGCGGTCTCCACCGGGCCGGCCTCGACTCTCTACCTACACGTCGAACGAAGCCCCGAGAAATCGACACCCCCGATGTCCGTTTCTTCAATCTAGGCTCCTCTGGTGGACGAAGGGCGGCCCCGGTCCGCCCCTC
>JACCXV010000078.1 GCA_013696835.1 Gemmatimonadota bacterium
AGCTTCGCGCTGGCAAGGCCGGCGAATGGCAGGGCAGCGCGAGCGATGGGCAGCGCCAGGCGGTCGTAGGCCGCGCGCCATGCCACGTCCCCGAGTGTTTCCGCGCGCGCGTTCAGGACCGTTGCCCGAAACAGTACAGCCAGGGGAGAGGCTCTCCCCTGGCTGCCGTCATTCGGCCCTCGGTGCGCGGCCGATCAGAGCGCGTCGACGCGCGTGACCTCCGGGACCGCGGCGCGGATCCGCTGCTCGATGCCCCGCTTCAGGGTCATCGTCGACATCGGGCATCCGCCGCACGAGCCAAGCAGGCGCACGGCCGCGACCCCATCCTTGATGTCCAGGAGCTCCACGGCGCCGCCATCCATGGCGATCGCGGGACGCAGGGTGTCGAGGACCGCCTCGACCCGATCCCTGAGGGCGGTGTCGACCGCGGGCGTCGCGCTCTCCACCTGGGTGTCCGTCATCGCTCCTCCGTGTTCAAAGGGTCCGAACCCTCGTAATATACGCTCACCCTCCGGAGATTCGTACCGCCATGCCGAAGCTCATCCGACCCACCGTCTTCGCGACGCTCCTCGCCGTGTTCGCCCTGCTAGCCTGGGGCGTGCTACGGGGCTCATCGAACGTGGCTTCGCCTCTCGAGGGAAAGCCCGCCACCGACTTCGAGCTGCAGACCTTCGACGGCCGGCGCGTAGCCCTGTCGGATCTTCGGGGGCGACCGGTGGTGCTGAACTTCTTCGCCTCGTGGTGCCTCGCATGCAGGGACGAGGCCGCGGTGCTCGAGGAAGGCTGGAGGACTTATGGCCCACGAGGTGCGGTCTTCGTGGGTGTCGCGGTCAGCGACGATCCCGAGGACTCCCTGGCGTTCATCCGGCGCTACGGGAAGACGTACCTGCTCGGTCCCGACGCGAAGGGCTCGATCGGCCTCGACTACGGGCTCTTCGGAGTTCCCGAGACGGTGTTCATCTCCCCCGACGGACAGGTCCTGCACAAGGCCATCGGCCCCGTGAGCCGCGAGCAGCTGACCTCATGGCTGGAGCCCTACGTCTCCTGAGGCCGCTCCGCAAATCGGCCCTCGCCATCGTCCTGGGCGCGACCGCGGCGATCGGGATGGTGGCCATGATCACGACGGCGGGAGCGGTGGGAGCGCAGGAGCACGGGCAGCCGGGGACCAATCCGGCTCCTGCCAACGGCGCGGGAGGCGCTGACCGCCCTGAAGCCCTGGGGGCGGCGAGCGTCCCCGGGGTCTCTGGCGCCTCCCCGACGACGCTCGACCCGGCGGAGGAGCGCCGCGCGCAGGCCCTGGAAGGCAGGCTGAAATGCCCCGTGTGCCGCACCCAGTCGGTGCGCGAGTCCACGTCCTTCATGGCCCTCGAGATGCGCGCCAAGGTGCGCGAGAGGATCGCGGCGGGCGACACCGACGAGGAGGTGCTGCAGTTCTTCGTCGACCGATACGGCGACTACATCCTGCTGGAGCCCCGCAAGGAGGGCTTCGGGCTCGTGGCGTACGTCCTGCCCTTCCTCGCGGTGCTCTCGGGGGGCGTCCTGCTGGTGCTCCGGGTGCGTCGCGCTCGCGTCACGCGGGGCGGACCTCCCGGCGGCTCCCGTGCATGGCCGGGGCGCGGAGACGATCCTGCCATTCCCGATCCGGCGGCGCTCGAGCCGGCTGCGGGCGAGCGGCTGGAGCGGGAATTGAAACGCTACTCCGTTTGAAATAGGTTCGCGTCATGGACGGCACGCGGCTCCCCAAGATCCTGATCGGCGTGGCACTCGTCGCCTCGGCGCTGGGCTATCTGATCTATTCGGCGTCGCGCGCGAACCTCGTGTACTACTACGAGATCGACGAAGCCCGTGCGGCGGTGCTCCCGGACCAGCAGGTGCGGCTCGCCGGCGACGTCGTGGCCGGAACGATCCGCAAGACGCAGGAGCACTCCCGCATCGAGTTCGCCATCGAGGACCCGACCCGGCGGCATCGCGTCCCCGTGACCTACGCGGGCGCCGTGCCGGACATCTTCAAGCCGGGCATCCAGGTCGTGGTCGAGGGCAGGTTCGACCGGGGCGGCACCTTCGCGGCGGATCGGCTCACCGCCAAGTGCCCCTCCAAGTATCAGGAAGCGGGCGAGCTCGGCAGCTCCCCGGCGCCCCGCGCAAAGCCCGCCGCCAGCTAGTCGCGCCGCGGTGGCGCACGCCCCGGCGCCCGTGCCCCCCCTCCGCCCTGCAGCCCCCGCGCCCTCCCCCGCAGCCACGGCGCACGTCGCTCTGCTGGAGCTCGAGCGGGTCGGCAAGGCATTCGGCCGCCGTGTCGCCCTGCGGGACGTCTCGCTGGTCCTCCGCCGCGGATGCGGAATCGCGCTTCTGGGCCCCAACGGTGCGGGCAAGACGACGCTGCTGCGAGTCGCGGCGGGGTTGATGGCTCCGACGTCCGGGCGGCTCGTGGTGGATGGCTCCCCGCGCGCAGCCGCAGTCCGCCTGCGGCGGAAGGTGGGCTACGTTGGCCACCAGGGGCTGCTGTACGACACCCTCACCGCGCGCCAGAACCTAGCCTTCTTCGCGCGCCTCTACGGGGCGGGAGGCGCGGAGCGGCGGAGTCGCGAGATGCTCCGCCGCTTCGGGCTGGAGCGGCACGCCGAGCGGCGCGTCGCGTCCTTCTCGCGCGGCATGCGCCAGCGGCTCGCTCTTGCGCGAGCCCTCCTTCACGCCCCCGACATCCTGCTCCTCGACGAACCCTACACCGGCCTGGACGCCGAGGGTGCGCAGCTGCTCAACCGTGAGCTCGCGGGACTCCTCGAGAACGGCGCAGCCCTGCTGCTGGCCACGCACCGTTTCGAGGTTCCGCTGGCTCTCGCCGCCGACGTCGCGGTGCTGGCAGGGGGAGAGCTCCGCCACGCGGGCCCCACCACGGGGATGGGCGCGCACGACCTGGCCTCGCTGTACGACCGCGTCGTGGCATGCTCGCGCTGATCGCGAAGGACCTGCTGCTGGAGTGGCGCCACAAGGAGCAGCTCGCCGCCCCCGCCGTGTTCGCGCTCCTGGCGGCCACGCTGTTCGTCTTCGCGGTGGATCCGACCCCGGCGGAGCTCACGCGCCTCGGCCCGGGCGCCCTCTGGGTCTCGTTCCTGTTCGCGGGAACGCTGGGGCTCGGCAAGGTGTTCGCCCCCGAGGAGCGCGACGACGCCCTCACGGCGCTGCTGCTGGCACCGGTGGACCGAACGGCGCTCTTCCTCGCCAAGGCGGCTTCCGCGGCCCTCTTCATGGGCTTCATGGAAGCGCTCATGACGCCCGTGTTCTTCGCGCTCTTCGACCTCCCGCTGCTGCCGATCCTCGGCCGCTTCGTCCTCGTCGCCGGGCTGGCCACGGCGGGCTTCTCGCTCCTGGGGACCCTGCTGGGGTTCCTCACGTCGCGCGCCTCAGCCCGCGAGCTGCTGCTCCCGATACTCGCGCTCCCGCTCACGCTGCCGCTACTGATCGCAGCCGCCAAGGCCACGCGGATCCTCCTCGAGGGCCCGGCCGGGCCGCGATTTGCCGACCTGCACCTCTGGCTTACATTGATGCTCGCCTTCGACGTCGTTTTCGGCGTGCTCTGCTGCTGGGGATTCGAGCGGGTCGTCGAGGAGTGATCCCCCGCGCGACCCGAGTTGGAGAACGCGCATGATCCCGCTCGTGATCGCAACGGCGGCTGCATTCCTGGTCGCGCTCGGAGCGATCGCCCTCTATGCTCCCCTCGAGGCCGTCCAGGGCGTAGCCCAGAAGATCTTCTACATCCACGTCCCGCTCGCGTGGTGCGCCTTCGTGGCTGTCGGGGTCCTGCTCGTCTCCTCCCTGAGGTTCCTGCGGCGCAGCGAACCGCGGCACGACAGGCTGGCGCGTGCCGCGGCGGAGGTCGGCATCGTGTTCGCCACGCTGGTGCTCGTGACTGGTTCGCTGTGGGGCAAGGCCGTCTGGGGCACGTGGTGGACCTGGGACGGCCGGCTCACCAGCACGCTCGTGCTCTGGTTCCTGCTCGCTGGCTACGTTCTGCTCCGATCGCTCTCGGAGGGACCCCCGGCCCGGACGGCGCGGGCGGCGGCGGTGCTGGGCGTGATCGCTGCCGTGGACATCCCGATCATCCACCTCTCCG
The DNA here is from genome assembly GCA_013696835.1 of Gemmatimonadota bacterium. Taxonomy (GTDB): domain Bacteria; phylum Gemmatimonadota; class Gemmatimonadetes; order JACCXV01; family JACCXV01; genus JACCXV01. Next base: position 4,112 of record JACCXV010000078.1, read on the forward strand.
TGCAGTGGTGGCGCACGCTGCATCCCGATCCCGTGGTGCTGCGGGCGGGCGACATCGGAGGCGGGCTGACGCCGCGCATGCTGACAACGCTGAGCATCTCCCTGGCCGCCTTCAGCCTGCTGCTGGTGACGCTGATCGCTCTTCGCCGGCGCATCGCCGAGGCCGAGGACGAGGTGGAGGCGCTGTGGCATCTTCCCGGCCGCGGAGACCTCGCCGCATGAGCTTCGTCCTCGCAGCCTACGCCGTCCTCTGGCTGGTGATCTTCGGGTATCTCGTCTGGCTCGCCGCCAGGGTGCGCTCGCTGCGCGAGGAAACCCGGTCGCTCGCCGCCGACGCCACACCCTGGCCGCGCTCGGCGGAAGCCGACGGCTTGTCGCTGCCGCTACCGCAGGAGCAGGCGCACCCGCTCGAGCCCCCCATCCGCCGCCGATGACCTCTGCGGAGCAGCCACTGCGCACATCGCACGCCCGGCGGCGCATCCGCCGCGCACACCGGCCATGACCGAAGCCACGATCCTCATCCCGCGGCTGCTGCTCGCGCTGCTGCTGGGCGTGAGCGGGTACGGCGCGTGGGCGTCGTGGACCGGCGCCCGTCGGCGCGACACGCGCTGGATCCGGTCCGGACGCAACGCCGTCTACCTGAACCTCGCTCTCGCTGCCGGCGCCTACGGGTTCCTCACCTGGTACTTCCTGACGGACGCCTTCCAGGTGGCTTACGTCGCGCGCAACTCGAGCACCCTCCAACCGCTGCTCTACAAGTTCTCCGCGGTCTGGGGGGGGATGGACGGCTCGGTGCTCCTGTGGGCGCTGATCCTCGCGGGCTACAGCGCCGCCTGCGTGTACGCCACCCGCGGGCGCAGCCCGGCACTCCTGCCCTACGTCACGGCCACGCTCTGCGCGGTGATGGCCTTCTTCGCAGCCGTGCTCGTCTTCGCTTCGAATCCGTTCCGCACTCTGGCCTTCGAGCCACTGGAGGGTGCGGGGCTCAACCCTCTCCTGCAGAACCCCGGCATGATGATCCATCCCCCCTCCCTCTACCTGGGGTACGTGGGCTGGACGGTCCCGTTCGCGTTCGCCATCGCGGCCCTCGTTGTTCGCAAGCTCGACGCGGAATGGGTGGTGGCTGCGCGCAAGTGGGCGCTCGTCCCCTGGATCTTTCTCACCCTCGGGAACCTGCTCGGCGCCAACTGGGCGTACGTCGAGCTGGGCTGGGGAGGCTACTGGGGATGGGACCCCGTCGAGAACTCCGCGATCCTGCCCTGGTTTCTCGGGTCCGCGTTCCTGCACTCGATCCTGATCCAGGAGAAGCGCGACATGCTCCGGACCTGGAACGTGAGCCTGGTGGTGATCACCTTCTGCGCGACGATCATGGGGACGTTCGTGACGCGCAGCGGGATCATCGAGTCCGTCCACACTTTCTCCGAGTCGCCGGTCGGGCCAATCTTCCTCGGCTTCCTGGCGGTGCTCGCGCTCGGCTCGGCGGCGCTCATCGCCAGCCGCGCCGACCTCCTGCGCAGCCCGCATCGCATGGAGTCGATGCTCTCGCGGGAGAACGCGTTCCTGTTCAACAATCTGCTGCTGGTCGGGATCGCGTTCGCGATCTGGTGGGGCACGTTCTTCCCGATCCTCTCCGAAGCCGTGACGGGGCGGCGCATCTCGGTGGGCCCGCCCTTCTTCAACCAGGTGATCGCGCCCCTCGGCCTGGCGCTCCTCGCGCTGATGGGGATCGGCCCGCTGCTCGCCTGGCGGCGCAGCTCGGGGCCGCAGATCCGGCGGCAGTTCGCGTGGCCCGTGGCGGCTGGCGTGGCGGCGAGCCTCGCGGGTCTGGTGGCGGGACGCCGCGAGCCGTATGCGGTCGCGACGTTCACGTTCGCGGCGTTCACGCTCACGACCGTGGCCCAGGAGCTGGCCCGTGGCACCGCCGCGCGAGGCCGTATCCACGGCGAGCCGCGCCCGCTGGCACTCGCCCGGCTGGTCTCCCGGAACCGCCGTCGCTACGGAGGCTACGTCGTGCACGTGGGCGCGACGTGCGTCTTCCTCGGGCTCGCCGGCAACGTATACGTGACCTCGCGCGAGCTGGCCTTGCAGCCCGGCCAGCGAGTTCGCGTGGGCGAGTACGACGTGCAGTTCGAGTCGCTCAAGATGCGGCGGGAACCCAACTACGTGGCGGCCGTCGCCGAGCTCGCCGTCTCGCGTGGGGGCGGCGGCGTGCGCTACGCCCACCCGGAAAAGCGCATCTATGCGGCTGCGGCCGAGGAGCAGGTCGCGACCGAGGTGGCGATCGACGGCCGCCTGCTGGAGGACTTCTACGCGATCCTGCTCGAGCCCCTGCCGGGCGGCGCCGGCGCGCGGGTGAAGCTGGTGGTGAACCCCCTGGTAGGCCTGGTGTGGCTGGGCGGCGCCGTGATGGTGCTGGGGGGGGTCCTCTCGCTCACCACGCGAAGGCCGGCGGGCGAGCGCGCCCCTCGCGGCATGTCGCGGGCCTCCCTGCGGGCCGAGCGGGAGGCAGTCGTTCCCGGCGCATGACGGGCCTGCTGATCATGGGTATCCTGCTCATCTGCGCGGCCGTCCTGTTCGTGCTCGCCTCTCCCTTCCGGCGGGCGCCGGGCGAGCCGGCGGGCCCGGAGGCCGGCGTGCCTGTCCGCCCCGCCGCGCGCGACGAGAAGGAGCGGCTCCTGCAGGGCATCGCGGACCTGCGCTTCGACTACGAAGCGGGCAAGATCTCGGCAGCGGACTTCGACGACGAGAACGCGCGCCTGCGAGCTCGCGCCGCGGCCCTCCTCGAGGAGCTCGAGGGCGGTCCTTCCACAGCGGAACGAGTCACGCGCCGGGTCGGTTCCGCGCCGACATCCGCCAGCGCGGTGCCAGCTCCAGAAGGACGATCGAGCCCAGGATGAGTCCCGCGCCCGCCCACCGCAGGGGTGCGAGGCGCTCGTCGTTCAGCAGATAGGCGAACAGCCCGGCGAATGCGGCTTCGCTCGCCAGGATGAGAGCGGTGCGGGCGGGCGAGGTCCTGCTCTGCGCGTAGGTCTGGATCAGGAATCCCAGGGCGCTCGCGACCACGGACGTGACGGCGAGCGCCACCCAGACCTGCCGCGAGGGCGGAACGTCGAGCTGTCCGAGCAGGCTTGCGGCGACCAGCGTCACGGCTCCGCAGACGCCGAGCTGCACGGCCAGCAACGCCCCCGCATGGTGCCGCTCGACGGCGTCCCCGGTGGCGAGGATCTGCAGCGCGAACGCGCCGGCGCCCGCGAAGGCCAGGACATCGCCGGCCAGGTGCAGACTTGCCCCGGCTCCGGAAAGCAGGAACAGGCCCGCGGCCGAGACGGCTGCCGCGATCCACGTCAGCCGGCTGGCGGGGCGGCCGAAGAAGAGCGCTCCCAGCACCGGCGTCAGGACGACGAAGAGGCCGGTGATGAAGCCCGCGTTGGAGGCCGTGGTCCGCTGCAGGCTGAACGTCTGGAACACGTAGCCGCTGGTGAGGAACACGCCCATCGAGGCTCCTGCCCTCCATCCCGCCCGACCCAGCTTCGCGAGCGGGCGCGGGAAGATCAGCGCGACGAGGAGCGCTGCGGGCCCGAAGCGATAGGCCAGGAACGTGAACACCGGAAACACGGTCACCGCGTCCTGGACCATCACGAACGTCGCACCCCAGATCGCGGCCATGCCGACGAGGGCGAGCTCGGCGATCCTCGAGCCGGCGATTCCCGAGCCTCCGGTCGCCGAGCCGCGTTCGCCGGCGCTCACGAGCTGCCTGTCGTCACGCCGAGCTTCCTCGTGCGCGTTCCCTTCGAGTGACTCGCACGTCCGCGGGGCGCCGCCGCATGCCCAGGATCCCCTATCTCCTCAGCCTTCCCGAGCGGTCGGCGCGCGCGTTCGTGGCCGTCGTCGCCGGATCCGTGAAGACGGTGGCCGATCACGTGCTGCCGCAGGCCATCCGCGGCTCGCATTCGTACGCCGCCATCGTGGGCCGCCTCGAGCGCTTCCTCCTCGAGTCGATCGGCGACGTCCGGGGGATCTACGACGACGGGGACGGCGCGGGCGTGCGCCGGCTGCTCGTGCGCAAGACCGCCGGGAACGTGCTGGAGGTCGCCACGTTCGCTGCGGTCGGCGTGTCGCCCCTCTGGTTCCTGGCCATGGCCGCGGACCTGAGCAAGGGCACACGCACGTTCCTCGGCGCGCTGGTCGCGGAGCTCCGGCGTGAAGGCGTGTCCGTGAACGAGCAGGACATCCGCAGCGTCGACGGCCTTCTCGAGTCCCTGGGCCGCGCCCTCGGAACCGGCGCCGACGTCGCCGACCTGCCGCCGCTCGACGTGGCGGGCCTGCGCCAGAGCTGGGAGGCCTTCCGGGCGTCCGCAACCCCGTTGCCGGACGCGCAGTCGCTGGCCGCGCTCTTCCACGATCTGCAGTCC
>JACCXV010000083.1 GCA_013696835.1 Gemmatimonadota bacterium
CGGCAACGCCTTCGGCATCCCGGGCATGGTCGTGGACACGCATGTGCGGCGCGTGAGCCTGCGCCTCGCGTTCACGCGCAATACCGACCCGGTGAAGATCGAATCCGACCTGCAGCGCGCGATTCCGGCCGAGTCGTGGACCCAGGCCTCCCACCTGTTCATCTTCCACGGGCGGCGCTGCTGCACGGCCCGCAAGCCGGCCTGCGTGCGCTGCCCGGTCGAGGGGCTCTGCCCCTCCAGCCGGCTCCGCAACCCACGTCCCCGATGGTGAGGAGGGACGACCTCATGGTCGACCTCCACACACACGTGCTCCCCGGTGTGGACGACGGGGCTCGCACGATGGCGGAGGCGCTGTCGCAGCTGCGCGACGCCCGCGACAAGGGCGTCGGCGCGCTCGCCTGCACGCCCCATTTGCGGATGGGGGAGACGGCAGATCTCTCAGCCCTGCTGGACGATCGGCGCCGGATCCACGAGCGCCTCGTGCGCGCCGCCGACGCCGAGGGCGGGCTGCCGGACGTGGGCCTCGGTGCCGAGGTGCTGCTCGTCGATGACGGGACCCCGTTCGACGACCCCGGCATGCGGATCAACGGGGGGCCGTACGCGCTGACCGAGCTGCTCTTCGGGCTGCGCGACTTCGCGGCCGTGCGCGCCATTTTCGGCCGCATCCTGGACGGTGGCTGCCGGCCGCTGCTGGCGCATGTCGAGCGCTATCCCCACCTGCTGGGGTTCGACCTGATCGACCAGCTGCGTCAGGACGGCGTGCTGACGCAGGTCAACGCCTCGTCGCTCGTGGGCCAGCACGGCGACGCGATCCGTCGACGCGCGGAGGAGCTGCTCGACTCGGATCGCGCCGACGTCGTGGCGTCGGACGCGCACGGACCGCACATGCGCTTGAACTACATGGCCGAGGCGCGCCTGCTCGTCGAGCGCCGCAGCGGGCCGGCATTCGCGAGGCGACTCTTCGAGGACGTGCCCCGCACCATCTTCGACGGACGCCCGCTGCCCGCGGAGGTGGTCGGTGGCTGACGCGCGCGGACCGCACCAGCGCCAGCCCGTCGTCATGGGCGGCGAGCCACTCGCGCAGGCCAGCGGAGCGGTCGTGCTGGTCCACGGCCGCGGCGCCACCGCCGAGAGCATGTTGCCGCTGGCCGCCGAGCTCGAGGTGCCAGGCTTCGCCTGGCTGGCGCCGCAGGCCGCGAACGGCGCCTGGTACCCCCACAGCTTCCTGGCTCCGCTCGCGTCCAACGAGCCCGGGCTCTCGTCGGGCCTCGCCGCGATCGCGGATGTCTTGCGGCGCCTGGAGGAGGCGGACATCGGATCCGACCGCACGCTGCTCCTGGGCTTCTCCCAGGGGGCGTGTCTCACCCTGGAGTACGGCGCGCGGAACGCCCGTCGCTACGGTGGGCTCGCGGGCTTGAGCGGCGGGCTGATCGGGCCACCCGGGACGCCCCGGGCGTACGCCGCATCGCTCGCCCGAACTCCGGTGTTCGTGGGGTGCAGCGACGTTGACCCCCACATCCCCGCGGAGCGCGTCCGTGAGAGTGCGCGCGTGCTCCGCGACCTCGGCGGGGAGGTTACGGAGCGACTCTACCCTGGCATGCCCCACACGGTGAACGCCGACGAGATCCGCGTCGTCCGGGGCATGCTCGAGGCCATCGCTCACGGTTTGCGGAGCAGCAGCACGGACAGCGTGACCGGGAGGGTGGCGAAGACGTAGCGGATCACGCGAGGGTGGCGCGCAGGCGGGGGCCTCGCGGATCGGGTCGGGGGTTTGGCCGGGACTCTCGAGGGGGATATATTGGCCCATGTAGGTCCTTCGAACGCATCGGCTTGGCCCACCGGACGGAAACCCGCGGACCCGCCATGAAGATCGTCGTCTGCATCAAGCACGTGCCAGCGCGCGACTCCCGTCTCCGTATCGCGCAGTCAGGCGAATGGATCGAGGAGCGCGATCTGTCCTGGGAGATCAACGAGCCCGACACCTACGCCCTCGAGGAGGCGTTGCGGCTGCGGGAGAAGCACGGCGGGGAGGTGCTGGCCATCACGGCGGGCCCGGACCGCGCCGCCGAGGCGCTCAAGCGCGGTCTCGCCATGGGTGCGGACCGGGCGATCCATCTGGCCGGAGACGTCTTCAACGCTGCCGACGCGAACGCGACCGCCCGAGGTCTGGCGGACGCGCTGCGCGGGGAAGCACCCGATCTCGTGCTCGCCGGCGTGCAATCCGACGACAAGGGGTACGCCGCGACGGGCGTGATGCTCGCAGAGCTGCTCGGGATGCCCCACTCGACCCTGATCATGGAGGTCGAGGTGCTCGACGGCCGCGTGAAGGTGAAGCGCGAGATGGAGAGCGGCTGGTTCGAGTGGCTGGAGCTGCCGCTGCCGGCGGTGCTCACGATCCAGTCGGGGATCAACCAGGTGCGCTACTCGACGCTCAAGGGCATCATGGCCGCCAAGAAGAAGGATCTGCGCAGGGTCGAGGCGCCTGCGGCCGGCTCGGCCGGCACCGGCCCGGCGGGCACCGGCCCGGCGGGCACCAGCCCGACCGCCCTCCATGGGCTGGCGTTTCCCTCCAGGACCTCCAGGGCCGAGATCTTCGACGGCGACGGCAAGGCCGCGGCCGGAAGCCTTTGGGAGCGGCTTCGCAGGGACGGGAAGCTGCGGTGAGTGCCGAGATCTGGGTCTTCGCGGAGGAACGCGGCGGGACGGTGAAGCCGACCTCCTGGGAGGTGCTCGGGGTCGGCCAGCGCCTGGCCGGCGAGCTGGGCAAGCCCCTGGCCGCGGTGATCGCAGGCAGTGACGTGGGTTCCGCTGCCGGTGCGCTCGCGGCCAAGGAGCTGAGCCGGGTGCTCGCGCTCGAGTCCCCGGCGCTCGACCCCTACACCCCAGACGCGCACACGAGAGCCGTCAGGGAGGCGATCGAGTCCGAGTCGCCCGATCTGATCCTCTTCAGCCACACGTACCGGATTCGCGACTTCGTCCCCAAGCTGGCGGCGGCGCTCGACAGACCCTACGTGCCAGACTGCGTGGGAGTCACGGTCGAGGACGGCCAGCCCGTGTTCGTCCGCCAGGTCTTCCAGGGGAAGATCGACGCTCGCGTGGCCGTACGCGGAGAAGGCCCGTGGCTCGCGACGCTTCAGAACGGGGCATTCCCGGCCGAGGACGTGCGCGCCGGGGCTGCGGCGGCTCCGGTGGAGCGCAGGGCGATGGATTCCGGGGGTGCCGCTTCGCGCACGACCGTGCTCGAGGTCTTCGAGGGCGTGAAGGACAAGGTCGACCTCACGCGCGCCGAGGTCATCGTCGCGGTGGGGCGCGGCATCGGAAAGCAGGAGAACCTGAAGATCGTGCAGGAACTGGCAGACGCGTTCGGAGCCGAGCTCGCGGCCTCCCGCCCCGTGTGCGACAACGAGTGGCTCCCCATGGACCGGCAGATCGGCAGCTCGGGCCAGACCGTCTCGCCCCGGCTGTACATCGCCGTCGGCATCTCCGGAGCGATCCAGCACCTCGTGGGTATGAAGGGAGCCGCGACGATCGTGGCGATCAACAAGGACCCCAACGCGCCGATCTTCCAGGTGGCGGACTACGGCATCGTGGGTGACCTGTTCGAGGTCGTGCCGGCGCTCACTGCGCTGGCGCGCGCAGGCTGATGACACCGACTTCCACGCTCCCGCCGGGCTCGGGCCTGCAGGTGGTGCCCACTCTTCCGTCGAGAGAGCTGCGCGCGGGCGCGGCCCTGCCATTCTCCGCCTACGAGCGACTCGCGCCCGAGGAACTCGACGCCCGCATCGCCGCCGCCCGCGCCGATCTCGGCAAGGAGCTCCTCCTCCTCTGTCACCATTACCAGCAGGACGACGTCTACCGCTTCGCCGACCTGACCGGCGACTCGTTCCGGCTGGCCAGGCTGGCTGCCGAGCGCACGGACGTACGCTGGATCGTCTTCTGCGGCGTGCACTTCATGGCGGAGAGCGCGGACGTCCTCACGGGCCCCGAGCAGACGGTGATCCTGCCGGACATGGCGGCGGGCTGCTCGATGGCCGACATGGCGGACCGCTCGAGCGTGGAGACCGCGTGGAACGAGCTCACGGAGCTGGGCCTCGCGGATGCGGTGATGCCGGTGACCTACATGAACTCCGCGGCCGACCTGAAGGCATTCTGCGGCGAGCGCGGCGGAATCGTGTGCACGTCCTCGAACGCCGACGCCGTGCTGCGCTGGAGCTTCGAGCGCAAACGGCAGGTGCTGTTCTTCCCCGACCAGCATCTGGGACGCAATACCGGCAGGAAGATGGGGATCGGGCTGGAGGAGATGGCGCTCTGGAACCCCGCGGAGGAGTACGGCGGGAACGACCCGCAGGCGCTGCGGTCAGCCCGGCTGCTGCTCTGGAAGGGGCACTGCTCGGTGCACCAGATCTTCCAGCCGCAGCACGTGGACTACTTCCGAGCCGAGGTGCCGGGCGTGCGGATTCTCGTCCACCCCGAGTGCCGGATGGAAGTGGTTGACAAGGCGGACCTGGTGGGATCCACGGAGTTCATCATCCGCACGGTGACCGAGGCGGAGCCGGGTTCCAGGTGGGCAATCGGCACGGAGGTGCACCTCGTCCACCGGCTGCGCGACAGCTTCCCCGACCGGGAGGTGCATTTCCTCAGCCCCACCGTGTGCATGTGCTCGACGATGTACCGCATCGATCCCGAGCACCTTCTCTGGGTCCTGGAGAACCTGCGCGAGGGATGCGTGGTGAACCGGATCCGGGTCCCCGACGAGACCGCCCGGTGGGCGCGGGTGGCCCTGCAGCGCATGCTGGAGGTTCGCTAGCGGGCTGCGAGTCCCCGGTGAGTAACGGCTGAGGCCGCGTGCTCCGCCGATAGGTGCCGTCGAAGGCGACCTCCCACGACGCTCCTCCGTCAGCCGTCGTGCGGCGAGGGCGAGATCACCCTTCGCCAGGCCTCAGAACGACAGCAGGGTGAAGCCGGTCTCGAGCCGCGGGTGGATGTCGTCGCCGATGAGGAGTCGGCCCTCCGCAAACCAGTCCAGCGTCGAGCTCACGTCCGCCTCGAGGCCGAAGACACCGTCCAGCACCGCGCCACTCTCGTTCCCACCGGTCAGGAAGCCGATCCCGCCGCCGACGTACGGCTCGAAGGCTGCGCCGGGACTCAGGAAGTACTGGAACTCCACGTTGACCCCGAACGACTCCTCGTCGCCGCCCAGGCCGATGGCGGCGTTCGGCTGGAAGCGGATCGCGGGGGTGAGGAAGCCCAGGTTCACGTGCCCCCCGAGGAGCAGGTTGTCGCTCTCGAGGTCGGCGCCGATCCGCGCGCCGAAGCCGCGGCCGTACGCCTGCTGCGCGCCGGCGGCGCGCGGCGCAGGGAGCAGCGCCAGCGCGAGCAGCGCGGACGTACCGATGGGCCACAGGAGCTTTCGCATGCCTTCCCTCCCGGATAGATAGTCGGAGTCGGTTGCCCCAGCCCGGAGTCACGCTCCACTACTCGCTGAGCTGCGGCGGGTTCCGGGGAGCACGGCCGGCGCGAATGTACTCGCGGGCACGCATCCGATCCAATCCCACCCACGGAGGCCGATGCGCAGGGTTCTCGTCCTGGGCGCCACGGGCGCCATCGGGGCGCACGCGGTTCGCGCCTGCCTGGCGAGCGGCTGGATGGTACGTGCCCTGGTACGGCCGTCCAGCCGACTCGAGGACCTGGCCGGGCTGGACGTGGAGACGGTGCAGGGCGACGTGCGCAGCCGGGAGAGTCTCGAGCCGGCATTCGACGGCTGCGCGGCCTTCGTCCACGCTGCCGGCTTCTATCCAACGAACTCGTTTCGCGCCCGCGCCGCGCCGCGGGACGGCCTCGAGACCGTTAGGCCAGTCTTCGCCGCCGCGCTCGCGGCGGGAGGAGTGCGCGGGGTGTACGTGTCCAGCGCGAGCACACTGAGCCCCGCCGAGAGAGCGGGACATGTGGGTGGGGCCTCAGGCATTGCGGGTGAGGCCTCGGGCATCGTGGGTCAGGCCTCGGGCATTGCGGGCGAACCTCCTGGGGGCGCGTACTTCGCCGCCAAGCGCGCCATGGAACGGGCGGCGCTCGAGGCGGTGGACCGCGGACTGCCGCTGGTTCTGGTCCATCCCACGCTCTGCATCGGCGAATACGACCGAAAGCCGACCTCGGGCCGGATCGTGCTCCAGGCCGCCAGCGGAAGGCTCCCGTTCGTGATCTCCGCTTGCCTGAACGTGGTCTACACCGGGGACGTTGGCCTTGGGATCCTCCGCGCCCTCGAGGCGGGCGAGCCTGGCGCGCGCCACGTGCTGGCGGGAGAGAACACGAGCTTCCGGTGGCTCGTCCGACAGAGCGCGTTCGAAGCCGGCGCGCGTGAACCGCGCATGCCGCTGCCCTTGCGGGCGGCACGGATCGGAGCGCGCGTCGCGGACGCCGCGAGTCTCGCGTTGCGGCGCCCGGCCCTGGCCACGACCGGAATCGAGCTCCTCGCCCGCTCGACGCACATGGGCGGGGCGGCCACCGAAGAGGCGCTCGAACGGGACGCCGCCCGCGCCGCCCTCGGCGTCGAGGAGCCGGTCCCCGCGGTGGAGAGCGTGCGACGCGCCGTACGCTGGTTTCGGCGCGTGGGCATGCTGGCCCACCCGGCAGGTGCTCGTTGACGCTCCCGCCCCCGGCCGATATACTCCCGCCCGGGTTCGGTGAAGTGTTCCTCTAAACGGGGGAGGTCCAAGTGGATCCGATTATCCTTCTGATCGTCATCCTTCTGCTGTTGTGGCTCTTCGGCGCGTTCGTGCGGCCCTTCGGCGGAAGCCTGATCCACATCCTTCTGGTCATCGTCCTGATCCTCGTGATCCTGCGGCTCGTGTAGCGGGACGCCGCTCCCGACAGGACCGGGAGCTCCTCCGCCCGCGGCCATCCCGCCCGGCGGATACTTCTCTCTCGCCAAGGGCCCACAGCCAGCCTGTGGGCTTTCGGCGTTTCAGCCCGCCCTTCGGAGCGGTTCAGTCCCGGCCCGCACGGGCCTGCAGGACCCCGTCGAGCACGGAGTCGGGGGCCGCGCGACGAAACAGGAGAAGAGCCCGCGCGTGCAGGGGCGCGGCATAGCGCGGCCGCGGGCACTCCACTGCGAGCGCGTGACGGATGAGGTCCGCGATCGCTTCAGGGGTGGCCGCGAAGCGCCGCATGGCGTCGAGCCGGCGCTTCGCTCCCGCGGTCCCGAGCCCGTACAGCACGGTTGCCTCAGGGGGAACGCGCGAGGACGCTTCCGCCACGGCCCCGAACTCGGTGCGCACGAGGCCCGGCTGGACGACGACGACGCGGATGCCGAAGCGCGCCAGCTCCGCGCGCAAACCGTCGGAGATCGCCTCGAGAGCATGCTTGGTAGCGCCGTACACCGACGAGAACGGCCAGGCGACCCGGCCGGCCACCGAGCTCACGTTCACGATTCGACCACCCCCCGCGCGGCGCAGCTCGGGAACGACGAGCTGCGTGAGACCGATCAGGCCGAAGAGGTTCGTCTCGAAGTTCCGCCGCACCTCCTCCAGCGGCACGATCTCGACGGGACCTCGACGCCCGTAGCCCGCGTTGTTGACCAGTGCGTCTATGCGGCCGAACTCGCCCAGGGCGGCGCTCACGATTCGGGCCCGCTCCTCGGAGGAGGTGATGTCCGCAGGCACGGCCAGGATGCGGCCGCCGCGCCGCTCGGCTTCCGCCGCCAGGTCCGCGAGCCGGTCTGCCCTCCGGGCCGTGGCCACCACCGCGCTGCCGCGCCCCGCGAGCAGCCGGGCGGTGGCCAGGCCGATGCCGGAGGAGGCCCCCGTGACGATGACGACCTTGCCCCGCATCCGCGCCTCCTCCGCGACCCTGCTCGCGCCGTCCCTGCGCCACATCCGGCGCAGCGCCAGCCTCACGGCGCCCTCTGGGCCATGTCCCCGGCGGGCCGCTGCCCGCTGCCGGCAGCGTGCCGATCCCCCTGGCTGTGGTCCGGGGCGCTGCCGTCCAGCCGAAAGAGGCGCATCGCGTTTCCCGCGAGGATCTCCTGCAGCTTCGCGCGCTCGATCGGCAGACCGCGACACTCCTCGGCCAGACGCCCGAAGTGCGGCACGCCCGGGCCGGCCCAGTCGCTGCCGTAGAGCGCCTTCCCGGCGATCTCCTCGAGACGCGGGAAGTAGCGCGTGAGGAGGTGCTGCGGCGGGATGCCGGAGATGTCGAGGTGGACGTTCGGAAAGCGGCGGACGAGGAAGAAGGCCTGCTCCATCCAGAAGGGCCTTCCCCCGTGCGCGAGGAGCAGCACGAGGTCCGGAAAGTCGATCGCGACGTCCTCCGCCAGGAGGGGGTCGGCGAGTCGCGTGCGTGCCTGCGGAAAGGTGGAGGTGCCGGTGTGGATCGCCACGGGAACGCCGTACTCCGACGCCTTCTCGTAGATCACGCGCAGCGCGTCGAGACCCTCGAGATAGGCGTTCGGGGCATGCAGCTGGTGCGAGGGGTGAACCTTGATCGCGGCGAGAGCCAGATCCCCCAGGACGTGGTCCATGTCGGCACCCGGATCGGCCGTGAAGCGCGGATGGACGGAGCCGTAGCCAAACAGCCGCTCGGGAGCGCGGGCCACGTACGCGGCCACCCACTCGTTGATCTCGCGCGGATAGCCCATGACGTCGGGGCTCACGTACCCCACGATCCCGACCCTCGACACGCCCGCCTGGTCCATCAGCTGGACGAGCAGCCCCGGTTCGGCGGCGATCTCGCGCAAGCCGGCCAGGCCCTCCCTCCCGCGGCCCTTCTCCAGCAGGGCGCGGGCGCCTCCGGAAAGCACGTCCCACGGGACCACGTGAACGTGGCAGTCGACGACGTCGAGCCTGCTCGCCGTTTCGCTCAATGTGGGTCTCCGCGGACGATGGGATGTCGGCCCGGCGCCGCACTCGTCGCAGGGGGGCGAGATCCTAGGATGGGCGGGCGGCGACTCCACCGCCAGGCGAAGCGCTCGCATCGCCCCCGGAATGGCGGGAGCGCCTTCGCTCCAGCTAGCTTGGCGCTGTGACCGGCCGCACCCGCAGCTCCTGGGCGCTCATCTTCGGGATCTGGACGACGATCGCCGTCCTCTTCACGATCCAGTGGATGTCGGCGTACGCGCTCGTCGGGGAGAAGGTCACCTGGCGCATCGCGTATCTCAACTTCTCCGACTCCTACGTCTGGGCGCTGTTCACGCCCGCGGTGCTGTGGATGGCGCGGCGCGTCCCGCTCGAGCGGAGCGGCTGGCCGCGCGCCGCCGGCATCCATGCGGCAGCTGCCGTGACCATCGTCCTCCTTCAGCTTGCCGTCGTGGCCTGGCTCGACAGCCGGGTGCTGGCTCTCGATCCCGCGGTCCCCGCAGGCGGTCGAGGCGCGGACCTTCGGGGGCATGTTCGTGCAATACCTCTCCCGCCGCTTCCTCTTCGGGATCGCCACCTACGCCATCATCGTCGGGATCCGCGAGGGCGCCGACGTCTACCGCCGGTACCGCGAGCGGCAGCTGACGGCGTCGCGGCTCGAAGCCCGCCTCGCGCAGTCTCAGCTCCAGGTGCTGAAGATGCAGCTGCAGCCCCATTTCCTCTTCAACACGCTGAACGCCATCTC
>JACCXV010000348.1 GCA_013696835.1 Gemmatimonadota bacterium
CCACCAGGGCGGCCGGGCGGGCTATGCGAATCGGGAATTCGTCGTGACGCCATCTACGTCGCAGATCGCGCTCGAGCGGCAGGCGTTCGCCTGGAATCCATCCATATCGGGCGCGAAGATTGAGGACACGGTGCTCTGCACGTCGTCGGGGCCGGAGCTCCTGACGGAGCCGTCGCGGGATTGGCCGATGCTGCAGGGCGAATGGCAGGGCCGAAGGCTGCCTCGCGCTGACATCCTGGTTCGCTGAGCAGCGCTCCCCCAGCACCTGGCCACGGTGCCGCGCGCGTCCATCGAACGGATGCATCGCCAAGCGACGGTCGTATCGTTACAAAGCCGGTAGGCTCGATGCTGGGTGATGCCAACTCCCCGGCCTCCCTGGGATGCCAGCCCCACGGGCCTCACCTTTTTCGCGGGCGTCGTCGCTGGCGCGCCCTAGCACCCTGACGATGATCGAAGGAGGACATGCAGCATGGAAACCCTCGTGGTGGGTGGCACCGGCACGGTCGGGAGCGCAGTCGTGCGAGCACTGGCGGAGAAGGGGGAGAGCGTGCGGGCGATGGCGCGCTCACCGGAGAAGGCGCGGGACCTGCCGAGCGGCGTGCGCGCCATCGCCGGGGATCTCGCCAAGCCGGAGACGCTGAACGAAGCGTTCGCAGGGGTCGAGCGGGTCTTCCTGTTGAACGCGCTGGGTGAGCACGAGACGGACGAAGGCCTCGCCGGCGTGCGAGCGGCGAAAACGGCGGGCGCGAAGCGGATCGTGTACATGTCGGTGGCGATGCCTCCCGCCTCGGAGATCATCCCCCACTTCGCGAGCAAGATCCCCGTCGAAGAAGCCGTCCGCGACTCCGGGATGGAATGGACGATCCTCCGGCCGAACAACTTCTACCAGAACGATCTCAGGCTGCGCGAGCCGATCGTTCAGCACGGCGTCTATCCACAGCCCATCGGAGGGAAGGGTATGACCCGCGTCGACGTGCGGGACATCGCCGACGCGGCCGTGCGCGCGCTCACGACCGGCGATCATCGCGGCCGGATCTACGGTCTTCATGGCCCGGACGCGCTCACCGGTACGGAAACGGCCGCGATCTACAGTCGACATCTCGGACGGCCGGTGCAGTACATGGGCGACGACCTGGACGCCTGGCAGAAGCAGGTGCGCGGGATGATGCCCGAATGGATGATTCGGGACTTGCGGATCATGTACGCCTTCTTCCAGGATCACGGCTTCGAGGCCACGGATGAGGAGCGCACCCAGCAGCGCGCGGTCGTCGGTCACGACCCCCGCACGTTCGACGCGTTCGTCGCCGAAGTGGCGCAGGAGTGGAAGCAATAGAGTCCTGAAGAGCTCTTTCACGGAGGGACGCAGCGTGAAACCCCGTTGCTACCTCCACGGTGACGCCGTGGACCGCAGCTTGAGGCCTCCCGCCTGCACCCTGAAGTCGCCGATCGGGACGGTGACTTCATGGGCGCTGCGCGCCTCGCGCGCTCTGCTTTTCCTGGCGCCGCTGATTCCGTCGGCGGCCCAGGAACCCCGCCGCGAGCAGGATCCATTCCGTTCTCCCTTCATCGCTGAGCGGGCGACTGCCCGCTTCGAGATGCTCCCGCCAACCTGGCGACCCGCAGACCATGTCGGGGGGGATGAGCGGCCTCGGCCCCGCCGCTCGACCGCGGTCCTCGTCGGGAGTGGGATCCTCGGCGCGGCTGTCGGCTTCGCGGGCGGAGGCGCGGTCGGCGTCGAGCTCAGCAGGGATTGCGAAGAATATCTGTGCGAACTCGCCGGAGGGTCGTTGGGCGCGGCCGTCGGCGAGTCAGTCCTGCTCCCTCTGGGGGTCCACGTAGCCAATGGTCGGCAGGGAAACTTCGGGCTGGAGCTGCTTGCCTCCCTTGGCATCGGAGCGGCCGGCGTGGGGCTCGCGGTCGCGACCGACAACGGGCTTCCTCTGATTCCTGTCGTTCCCGCCCAGCTGCTGGCCTCGATCGCGATCGAGCGCGGGACCTCCCCCGCCTCATCAAGCCACGAAGAGGGTCCAGGCGAGTGACCCAACGCGGCTCCAGCGTGACGCCATAACGTTTATGACGCTATCTTCATCAAGATGAAACGCGCCACCGCGCGTCATAAACGTCGGGCATGGAAAGGACGTCTATCGTTGAGTGCGACTGCGCGAGTCCGATACGGAGGCGCGTGAGATGAAGGGCAAGGTCGTCATCGGGCAGTCGGGAGGCCCCACGGCCGTGATCAACCAGAGCCTCGTGGGCCTGATCCTCAAGGCGCGTGAGTACGAGCCGGAGGCGATCTACGGTGCGCTCTTCGGGGTGAAGGGAATCCTGGACGAGGACTTCGTCGATCTCTCTTGCGAGAGCACCGAGCTCCTGGAACGCGTCGCGCGCACGCCTTCGAGCGGCTTGCGGAGCGTACGCAAGAAGCCGACAGCGGACGAGTGCGGGAGGATCTTCGAGGTCTTCAAGGCGCACGACGTCCGCTGGTTCTTCTACATCGGCGGCAACGACACTGCAGAGACGGCCGAGATCCTGAGCCGAACGGCATCCGGCGCCGGATACGAGCTCGCCTGCTTCCACGTGCCGAAGACGATCGACAACGACCTGCGAGTGACGGACCATTGCCCCGGCTACCCGAGCGCGGCCAAGTTCGTCGCGCATGCGTTCATCGGCGACAACCTCGACAACCGCAGCCTGCCGGGGATCAAGGTGAACGTCGTGATGGGCCGGCACGCGGGCTGGCTTACGGCCGCCTCGATCCTGGCGCGCAAGTTCCCCGATGATGGCCCGCACCTTGTCTACCTTCCGGAGGTAGACTTCAACCTGGACAGCTTTGCGGAGGACGTGTCGCGGGCCTACGGCCTCTACGGCCGCTGCGTCGTCGCCGTGTCGGAAGGCGTGCACGGCCCCGGTGGCACTCCCCTGATCCAGAGCAAGGAGCGGGACAGCCACGGCAACGTTCAGCTCTCGGGAACGGGTGCGCTCGGCGACCTTCTGGCGACCGAGCTCAAAACTCGGCTGGGGGACAAGCTGCGGGTGCGCGCCGACACGTTCGGATACCTGCAGCGCTGCTTCCCCGGGATCGTGAGCGAGGTGGACGCGGTAGAGGCGCGAATGGTGGGGTCTGCCGGCGCGGAAGCCGCCCTGGGAGATCGGGCCAAGGAGGGGTCGATCGCCATTCGCCGGCTGGAGGGAGCCGCGTATGCATCGGAGACCTTCGTCACGCCGCTCGACACCGTCGCTCGTGTCACGAAGGACGTCCCCCCTGACTGGCTGCTCGGCGGCAGCAACGTGGACGAGGCCAAGTTCCTGCCCTACCTGCGGCCCATCGTGGGCGAGCTGCCCGAAGTGGCGCGGCTGGAGGGGCACTCCGTCCGCAAGATGATTGCCTACGGGAGCTCGCTGACAGGCTGAGGCCGATGAAGGCCGTGGTCATCCGCGAGCCCGGCGGCCCCGAGCAGCTCGAGATTCGCGACGTACCCCCTCC
>JACCXV010000090.1 GCA_013696835.1 Gemmatimonadota bacterium
GAGGGGCACGCGCGGAAACCTCGTAAGGGGTGTCGCCGCCGCAGGGCGCGCGGCCACTCTCCTCGCCGATCAAGACTCTGAAGGACCGGGTCGTCGCCTCACGGGCGGTGGGCAGGAAGTCCAGGAGAGGAAGAACCGGACACCTCCGGGTGCCGCGGTTTGTCGCGAGGAGGGGGGAATCCCCTCGGGAGGACGAAAAAGCCCAAGGGAGCATCGAGCGTCTCCACCGGCTTGCCGGTCGGGGGTGACAACGGATTCCCGGGGGGAGGAAGGCCTGGAAGCCGGGGCGCGCGGGGCGGGGATTCGTCCCCGCCGCTGCGCCGCTGACGGCACGCAGGCAAGGGAGCCCGCAAGGGCCCCCGTGCTCTCCGGGAGGGGAAGGCTCCGAAGGGAGCCCTGGGGCGCTGTCGGCTGCGGCCGACCAGGACGTGGGAGAAACCGGCGGGTGGCGTTCGCGCCGCTTCCGGTGCAGCCGGGCGAGGCAAACCCGGGTGAGTGGGCTCCCGCGGCCGCATGCGTCGGAAGGGCGAGAAACCCCACGGGAGGGCGGTCCGCCCCGCGGATCGCCCGCGCCGTCACGTACTCTGAAGGCGGCCGAAGCCCAGGAGAGGCAGCTCGCCCGGCGGACCTCGGTCCGTCGGCGTGCAGGCCGGAAGCCGGAAGACCCCAGGGCCCTGCGAGAGGGCGGAGGGGGAGCGCCGAACCAGTAGGGCGCTACGGCTCCGGTGACCTCTGAAGGGTGCGGTGACGCCACGAGAGGCCGGATCCCTCCGGGCTCCAGCGGCGCGCGGCGAAGCTCTCCGAAGGGGAAACGGATCCGGGTTCTTCGGGCTCTTCCGTGCTTGTAAGGCTTCGAACGCCGACGCTCCCCAGGGGGCGCCGGCGTTCTCGTTTCGGCGCCGGCATGCCGAGCCCCCGGCTCCGCCCTGGCGGCGGTGCTCCTCCGTCCCCGGGGCCGTTGCCGCCCTCCCGCGCGGCTCGTACACTCTACGCATGGCCGACGTGTACCTAGACAACAACGCCACCACCTGCCTTGCCCCCGAGGTGCGTGAGGCCATGGAGCCCTTCCTCGGGGACTGCTTCGGCAATCCCTCGAGCGTGCACCGGAAGGGGATGGAAGCGTCGCGGGCGCTGGAGGCGGCGCGCGACGAGGTGCGCTCGGCCGTGGGCGGCGCCGACTACGAGATCGTGTTCACCTCCGGCGGGACCGAGGCCAACAACCTGGCCGTGCTGGGCGTGGCCGCGAGGGGCGGGACCCGCAGGCATTTCGTCGCGACCGCCGTGGAGCATGCCTCCGTTCTCGGCTGCCTCCAGCACCTCGAGGCGGGCGGCGCCGAGGTCACGCTCGTGCCGGTCGACGGCGAAGGTCGCGTGCGCGATGACGAGCTGTTTGCGGCGCTGCGCCCGCAGACCGTCCTGCTTTCGATCCTCCAGGTGAACAACGAGGTCGGCACGACGCACGACGTGGAGTCGATCGCGGCCCGGGCCAAGGCCGCGCAGCCGCGGGTGCTGGTGCACGTGGACGGTGTCCAGGCAGTCGGGAAGGTTCCCATCCGGCTGAAGCACGTGGATCTGTTCTCCGGCAGCGCGCACAAGGTCCATGGACCCAAGGGTGCGGGGTTCCTGGCGCTGCGCCGGGGGCTGCGGATCGAGCCGCTGCTGCGTGGGGGAGGACACGAGGGGGGTCTGCGCTCCGGCACCCAGAACGTCGCCGGCGCGGTGGGACTCGGGCGGGCCGTGGCCCTGGGAGCAGGCGAGCGGGAGCGCGCGCAGGAGCGGCTGGGAGTGCTGCGCGCCCGGCTCTGCTCGGTCCTGGAAGGGGAGCTCGGCGCTTGCCTGAACTCCCCGCGCGACGCGGTGCCGCACACCACCAACGTTTCCTTCCAGGGCGTCGCAGCCGCCGTCCTGGCGCGTGCCCTCGAAGCGCGCGGCGTCTACGTTTCCACGGCGTCGGCCTGCACCACGCGCAAGCGCAGCGCGAGCCACGTGCTCCGCGCGATGGGGCTCGCCGAGGACCGCGCCGCGAGCGCCATCCGGATCAGCCTTTCGCGCTATACGACTGCCGGGGAGGTCGAAACCGCGCTCGCGGCCCTGGCGGACGTGCGGCGCGAGGTCTTCGTCCCCGCCCGCCGCTGAGCGCCATGCGCCACCTGACGCTGATCCGGTACGACGAGATCGGACTCAAGGGGC
>JACCXV010000351.1 GCA_013696835.1 Gemmatimonadota bacterium
GGGCCGGCCGCCGTCTCCGTCCGCTCCACGCGCGAAGACCACGGCCATGCCCGCGCGCCCCGCTCCGGATACCCACGCCTTCTCGCCGTCCAGCACGAATCCACCGTCGGCGCGCACGTAGCGCGTGCCGAGCGCGGTGGCATCGCTGCCCGCGGAGGCCTCGCTCAGCGCGAACGCGCCGAGCGTCTCTCCCGTCGCGAGACGCGACAGCCAGCGCTCGCGCGCCGCGGGGCCGCCGCCGGAGCGCAGCGCGTGGCAGACGGGACCATTGTGGATCGAAAGCAGCAGGCCGACGGCGGGAACGCTGCGCGAGAGTTCCTCCACCGCGATGCAGAAGCCGAGCGAGTCGAAACCGCTCCCGCCCTCCTCCTCAGGCACCAGCAATCCCAGGAAGCCGAGCTCGGCCAAGCCCCGGAAGGCGGCCTCGGGAAACTCGCGTCCGGCATCCCAGACCGCGGCATTCGGCTCCAGCTCCCGGCGCGCGAACTCGCGCGCCGTCTCGCGAAGCTGCTGCTGCTCCTCGCTACGCACCCGCCTCCGGATAGGCGTGGAAGCCGCGGCCGGATTTCCGGCCCAGGTGCCCGGCGGCAACCATCCGGCGCAACAGGGGACACGGTCGGTACTTGTCCTCCCCCAGCTCGGCGTGGAGCACCTCGAGGATGGCGAGGCAGACGTCCAGCCCGATCAGGTCGGCGAGCGCCAGCGGCCCCAGCGGGTGGCGCATCCCGAGCTGCAGGACCTCGTCGATCGCCGGCGCGTCGGCGACGCCCTCGGCGAGGCAGAAGACGGCCTCGTTGATCATCGGCATCAGGACGCGGTTGGACACGAACCCGGGAGAGTCGCGCACCACGACGGGCGACTTCCCCAGCTCACGGCACAGCGCGACGATCCGTTCGGTGACGTCCGCGGAGGTGTCGAGGCCGCTCACGACCTCCACGAGCGGCATCACCGGCACGGGATTCATGAAGTGCATGCCGACCACGCGCGCCGGCCGCCTGGTGGCAGCACCGAGTCGAGTGATCGAGATCGCGGACGTGTTCGAAGCCAGGATCCCACCGCCCACCAACCCGTCGAGCTCGCGGAAGAGGCGCAGCTTCGCGGCGGGATCCTCGACGATCGCCTCGACCACGAGGTCCACCCCGGCGAGCGCCTCCAGCTCCCCGCGGGAATCGATCCGGGCGAGCACCTCCTCCGCAGGGCGGGCCAGCGCTCCGCGGCGGGCCTGGCGCTCCAGGTTGCGCGCGATCGTGTCCCGTGCGCGGGTCAGCGCGGCCGGGTCGGCGTCAACCAGTCGCACCTCGCGCCCCGACTGGGCGAACACGTGCGCGATGCCGTTCCCCATCGTGCCCGCACCCACCACACCGACCGTCCGCACGGGGTGCGGGACGGTCCCGGGCGGCGTGTCCGTCGCGCGTCCCGCGGCCGGGGACCCGCGATCCCCGCCCGTCGCAGCCTCGGCGAGCGAGCCCCGCACGGGGCTCAGGCAGCCTCCACGGCCATCGCCACCGCGTTCCCTCCGCCCAGGCACAGCGTCGCGAGGCCGAGGCCGGCCTTCCTCTCCCGCATCTCGTAGAGGAGGGTCACGAGCACGCGCGCGCCGCTGGCGCCGATTGGATGCCCGAGCGCCACCGCGCCGCCGTTGACGTTCACCTTCTCCCAGTCCCAGCCGAGCTCGCGCCCGTCGGCCAGCGCCTGCGAGGCGAACGCCTCGTTGACCTCGATGAGGTCGAAGTCGCCGATCTCGAGGTCCCCTTTCCTGAGCAGCTCCCGCACGGCGATTACCGGCGCGTAGAACAGCAGCTCGGGATCGGTGCCGCCGGTCGTGTAGGCGCGGATGCGCCCGAGCGGCTCCAGCCCGCGCTCGGCCGCCGCCGCGGCCGACATCACTACCAGCGCTGCGGCGCCGTCGTTGATGCCGGATGCGTTCCCCGCCGTCACGACACCGCCATCGGCCTGAAAGGCCGGTCGCAGCTTCGCGAGCTTCGCCACGTCCGTGTCGCTGCGGGGCCCCTCGTCGCGAGCGATGGTACGCCGACCGTCCTTCCCCCCCGGCACCTCGACGGGCACGATCTCGGCGTCGAAGCGCCCAGCCTCGATCGCCGCGACGGCCTTGCGATGGCTGTCGTACGCGAAGGCGTCGAGCTCCTCGCGCGTGATCCCCGAGCGCGCGGCGGTCAGCTCGGCGTAGCGGCCCATGTGCACGCCTCCGAAGCCGCACCACAGGCCGTCGAGGATCATCGAGTCCTTGAGCTCGGCGTCGCCGAACTTCAGGCCCTCGCGCGCCTTCTGCAGCAGATAGGGAGCGTTGCTCATGCTCTCCATCCCGCCCGCGACCGCGACCTGCAGGTCGCCGGCGCGAATGGCCTGCGCCGCCAGCATCACGGCCTTGAGGCCCGAGCCGCACACCTTGTTGACCGTGTACGCGGAGACGGCCGGCGGGATGCCGGCCTTGAGCGCCGCCTGGCGCGCGGGCGCCTGGCCCACACCGGCCTGTATCACGTTCCCCATCACGACCTCCTCCACGTCCTCGGGCGCGACGCCCGCCCGCGCCAGCGCCTCGCGAATCACAACCGCACCCAGCTCGGGGGCGCGCAGGGAGGAGAGGCCGCCCATGAACTTCCCAATCGGCGTGCGCGCCGCGCTCACCACCACCGGGTCGCGGGTCGGATCCGGCCGGCCGTTCGAGGCCGCGGGGGCCATCCCGACCTCCGCGCGCGTGTGCTTCACGTTCGTACCCATGCGTCCCTCGATGTCATGCCTCCGGGACCCAGCCGAAGCCGCCGCGCTCCTCGGGCTGCAGCCGCCCGACGGGATTCTCAGGCTCGTGCTCCAGCACGATCCGCCACCCTTCCCCGGCCGCCTCCGGCAGCAGGCTCTTCTTGGTGCCCAGCGTCTCCATCGGATACAGGTCGTAGGCCATAATATACGGATAGGGTATGTGGCTCGCCGTGGGCACCAGATCGGCGCAGAAGAGCGCCGTGCCGGCTCCCCCGTCGATGCGCACGCACTGGTGGAAGCGCGTGTGGCCGGGAGCATGCACGAACTGCACGCCCGGCGACAGCACGCTTCCAGGCGCGACGAGGTCCAGCAGTCCGGCCTGCTGCGGCGGGACGAAATTGTCGCGCAGGTAGCTCGCCCGGTTGCGCTCGCTCGGCGCCATGGCGTCCTGCCATTCGCCGCGCACCACGACGTAGCGCGCGTTGGGGAAGGTCGGCACCACGCTGCCGTCCGGGCCGAGGCGGGTGTTCCCTCCGCAATGGTCGAAGTGCAGGTGTGTGTTCACGACGAGCCGCACGTCCTCGGGCGCGAGGCCCAGCGCGTCCAGCTCCGCGAGCAGACCCCCCTCGCGCTCGACCCCGTAGATGTCGCAGAACCGGGAGTCGCGCGCCTGCTCCTTGGAGCCGATCCCCGTGTCGACCAGGACGGGCCCGCCCGGCCCCTCGAGCAGCAGACAGCGGAGCGCGAGCCGGATGCGGTTGCGCTCGTCCGGGGCGATGCGCCGCTCCCACAGCGGCTTGGGCACCACCCCGAACATGGCCCCGCCGTCGAGCCGCTGAAAGCCGTCGTTCAGCACCGTGACGCGGATGTCGCCGAGCTCCAGGACGGGACGGCCTTCGACCGCGCCCGCTGCGCCCCTCCCTGCCGGGGCCGGCATCCCCCCCGGGTGAGCCGGCACGCCGTGGCCGGCTGGCGCGGGGTGCGGCATGCTAGGCCGTCTGCGGGACGTCGGCGGCACGGCGCAGCTCGCCCCGGGAGATGACCACCCGCTGGATCTCGCTCGTGCCTTCCCCGATCTCGCAGATCTTCGCGTCGCGCATCATGCGCTCGACCGGGTAGCGCGACGTGTAGCCGTTCGCTCCGTGCAGCTGCACCGCCTGCGTGGTGGCCCACATCGCCAGCTCGGAGCAGAACAGCTTGGCCATCGCGGCCTCGCGCCCGAAGGGGCGCCCCGCGTCCTTGAGGCGCGCCGCGTGGTACGTCAGGTGCCGCCCCGCCTCTATGCGCAAGGCCATGTCGGCGAGCGGGAAGGAGACGCCCTGGAACTCGGCGATGGGGCGCCCGAACTGCTCGCGCACGAGGGCGTATCGCAGCGACGCCTCGTAGGCCCCGACCGCGAGCCCGAGCGAGAAGGCGCCGATTCCGATGCGGCCGCCGTCGAGCACGCCCAGGAACTGGCGGAAGCCGGCCCCCCGCGCGCCCAGCAGGTTCTCGCGCGGGACCCGCGCATCCTCGAAGACGAGCTCGCTCGTGTCGGATGCCCGCCAGCCCAGCTTGTCCTCCTTCTTCCCGGCGCGAAATCCCGGAGTCCCCTTCTCGATCACGAACGCCGATACGCCTGACGAGCCGCGGCCCGGCTCGGTCACCGCAGTGACGACGAAGGTCTCCCCCACCCCTCCGTTGGTAATGAAGACCTTCGTGCCATTGAGCACGAATTCGTCGCCATCCTCGACCGCGCGCGTGCGCGTGCCGCCCGCGTCCGATCCCGCCTGCGGCTCGGTGAGCCCGAAGCCCGCGAGCTTCCTCCCCGCGGCGATCTCGGGGAGGAAGGCGCGCTTCTGCCGCTCCGTGCCGAACGTGGCGATCGGCGCCGCCCCCAGGCTGGTGTGGGCGCCCACGGTGATGGCGTGCGAAGCGTCCACGCGGGCGAGCTCCTCGAGGGCGACGATGAAGGCCAGCGACGACATCCCGAGGCCGCCGTACTCGCGCGGCAGCGGGATGCCGAACCAGCCGCGCTCCGCCATCGCACGCACGTTCTCGTGCGGGAAGGCGGCGGTTCGGTCGGCCTCCGTGGCGACGGGCGCGATCCGCTCGCGCGCGAATGCGCGGACCTCCTCGCGCAGCGCTTCCACCTCGCGGGGCAGGTCCAGCGCGAGCGGTCCTTCCTTCATCGCGGATCCTCGGTGGGGGTGGGGTGTTCCCGCCTTGGCGGGGAGGCGGCGGCGATCGGCACTCCGTCCGGAGCCTCGTGGAACTGCACCGCCCGCCACCGCTCGAAGAGGTGCAGGAGCCTTCCGCGCTGGTACTTGCCCGTCGATGTGACCGGAATCGTGTCGCCGAAGACGACGGCCTTCGGGCGCTTGGCGAAGGGCAGCGCCGTTGCGCACGCGCGCAGCACCTGTTCCTCCGTCAGAGAGGTTCCCGGCTGGAGCTTCACGAAGGCTCCCACCTCCTCGCCGTACCACTGGTTCTCGAACCCGACGGCCAGCCCGGCCGCGACGCCCGGCAGCCGGTTGAGCACCTCGTCGATCTCGAGCGGGGACAGGTTCACGCCGCCACGGATGATGAGCTCCTTGATGCGCCCGGTCAGGAAGTAGAACCCCTCGCGGCGGAACCCCTCGTCGCCGCTGCGGAACCAGCCGTGGGCAAAGGTCTCGGCATTCACCTCAGGCCGGCCGAGATAGCCGCGCATCACGTTGTGGCCGCGGATGACGATCTCTCCCCGCGTGCCGTCCGGGAGCGGCCGGCCGCCAGGGTCGTGGACGTCCATCTCGTTGGGCGGGATCGCGACCCCGATGGACGGGAAGCCGTGGTCGCGCATCCATGCCTCGTGCTCCGCCCGGCTGAGGTCCACGGGCAGGAAGGACGAGTAGCAGGTCGTCTCCGACAGGCCGTAGCCGTGCACCACTGGAATCCTGAACCGCTCCTCGAAGCGTTGCGCCAGCTCCACGGTGAGCGGGCCGGCACCGCAGATCACGTGCCGGAAGCCCGACAGGTCCTCAGCATCGGCCAGCTCCGGGCGCTCGAGG
>JACCXV010000126.1 GCA_013696835.1 Gemmatimonadota bacterium
GAGGGGAACGGCGGCGAGGGAGACGGGGAGGGGGGAGGCGGGGGTGCGTCGGACGATCCCGACTTCCGCGACGTGAGCGTGGATCTGCCGGAGACCTTTCACGGCGGGGCCAGCTATCGCTTCGACACGCGTCTTACCGTGGGCGTGGAGGTGGAGCTCGCGCGCTGGGGTGACTTCGAGGTCGACGGCCGGAGCGTGGCGGGCTACGATGACGCGTCCGGCGGCGGGGGGGGCGTGGAGTACTCGTTTCCGAAGCGTCTGGGACCGCTGCCCGAGGGCACGGTGCTGCGCGCCGGCGCCCGCACGCGCACGCTGCCTCAGCGTTTTGGAGGCGAGCGCGTACGCGAAAGCGCGCTGACGGTGGGCTTCGGCCAGATCGTGGGCATCGGCGCCTCGAACCTCGACGTCTCCTTCGAAGCCGGCAAGCGCGGCAGCCTCGGCGACAACGGGATCGAGGAGCCTTTCGTGCGGCTCGGAATCGGCCTGTCCGCGTTCGAGCAGTGGGTCGCGATCGCCCCCGACCAGCCCGAGGCAGAGCGCGAGTAACGACGTGAAGCTGCGCCGCCTTCGCTTGACAACGCGATGCCCTCCGGCGAACGTTTCCGGCTTCCTCCGAACCGCCCCGACGACTCCGGCCACGCCCCCGTGTGAGGCCCCGTGCGACGTAACCTGAAGCTCCGCTTCGCGCTCATCGGCGCGCTCGTGCTGGCGTCCGTCTGGTACCTGGTGCCGACGTTTCGCCTGTACGCGCTCTCGGCCGACGAGCGCCGGGAGCTCGCCCGCACCGATCCGGCTCGGGCGCAGGATCTGAAGGAGAACGCGATCAAGCTCGGCCTCGACCTCCAGGGAGGCATGCACCTGGTGCTCGAGATCGACGAGAGTGAGCGCGCCCTCTCGCGTGACGACAAGCGCCGGGCGATCGACCAGATCCTCGAGGTCATCC
The DNA here is from genome assembly GCA_013696835.1 of Gemmatimonadota bacterium. Lineage (GTDB taxonomy): Bacteria > Gemmatimonadota > Gemmatimonadetes > JACCXV01 > JACCXV01 > JACCXV01. Next base: position 944 of record JACCXV010000126.1, read on the forward strand.
GCAACCGGGTGAATCAGTTCGGCGTGGCCGAGCCCCTGATCCAGAAGGTCGGCGAGGACCGGATCATCGTGGAGCTGCCGGGCGTGGAGGACGAGGAGCGCGCGAAGAGCCTGGTGGAGCAGGCCGCGTTCCTGGAGTTCCAGCTCGTTCGCGAGGGGCGCGAAGCGACCTCGGTGATCCGCCGTCTCGATTCCGCGCTCGCCTCGGCGCGTTCGCGGCGCGAGTCTCCGGTCCCGGCGGGCGATACCACGGTAGTCGCGCCGGCCGCGGCCCGCGACACCGTAGGGGTTGACGCCGTCCCTCCTGCGCCAGTCTCGGACACCGCCGGGTCCGAGGATGCCGAAACGATCGAGGCGCTGATTCGCGGGGACTCGGGAACCTCCGCGGACAGCGGTGCCGCAGCCGCGGACGTGGCTCGAACCGGCACGTTCTCCACCGTCGTCCAGGCGGACCCCGGCGGGAGCGGGGACCTGGTGGTGCGCGAGGACCTCGTCCCGATCGTGAAAGGCTGGCTGAGCATGCCCTCGGTTCGGGCCGCGGTTCCGAGCACGGCCGAGATCCTCTGGAGCAGCGAGCGGCGGACCTTCAGCGACGGCGAGTCCTACGTCCTGCTGTACGTGACCGACCGCAAGCCCCTCATGACGGGCGAGGCGATCGCGACGGCCAACGCGGGGTTTGATCCCCAGTTCCAGAACCGCTCCATCGTGTCGCTCACGATGACCGGCGACGGTCGCCGGCTCTTCGGTCGTGTAACGGGTGCGCACGTGAACGACAGGCTCGCGATCGTGCTCGACGGCGTGGTGCGCATGGCGCCCAACATCCAGCAGCGCATTCCCGACGGGCGCGCCCAGATCACCGGCTTCGACTCGCCCGACGAGGCGAACGTGATCTCGATCGTGCTCCAGGCGGGGGCGCTGCAGGCGCCCGTCCGCATCATCGAGGAGCGCACCATCGGCGCCTCCCTGGGCGCGGACTCGGTGGCCAACGGGCAGCGAGCGTTCATCCTGGGCTCGCTGGCGGTCGTGCTCTTCATGTTCCTGTATTACCGGCTCTCGGGGGCGGTGGCGAACTTCGCCCTGCTCCTGAACGTGCTCTTCCTCCTCGCTGTGCTCGCCGCCATCGATGCGACCCTCACCCTCCCGGGCATCGCGGGCGTGATCCTGACCGTGGGCATGGCCGTGGACGCGAACGTCCTCATCTTCGAGCGCGTGCGGGAGGAGCTGGCGCGGGGGAAGAGCGTCAGGGCCGCCATCGACACCGGCTACGACCTGGCGTTCACGACCATCGTGGACTCGAATCTGACGACGCTCATCGTCGGGCTGGTGCTGCTGCAGTTCGGCACCGGGCCGGTGAAGGGCTTCGGGATCACGCTCTGCATCGGGATCGCGATCAGCATGTTCACCGCCATCTTCGTGACTCGGTCGATCTTCGAGGCCTGGCTGCAGAACCGCGCCGTGGAGCGGCTGTCGATCTGATGCTGCGCTTCTTCCGCGATCCCCACTACCCGTTCATCTCCTGGCGCCGCTACGCGTACGCCGTCTCGCTGGCGATCCTCGTGCCGGGGCTCGTCTCGCTGTCTCTGAAGGGCGGGCCGCGCTACGGGATCGACTTCACGGGCGGGACGCTCGTGCAGCTGCGCTTCCAAGGCGAGGCGCCGCTGGACCGGGTGCGAGCCACGCTCAACGGACTCCAGCTCGATTCCTACGAGCTCCAGCGCTTCGGCGAGCAGCGGGAGATCGTCGTCCGCGCGCGTGGTGAGGAGGGGACGGAGGCGGCGCTGGCGCCGCGGATCGCCGATGCCCTGCGCACGACGCCCGAGTTAAGGGCGAACCGCTTCGAGGTGGTGCGCGTGGAGGCGGTAGGGCCCAAGATCGGCGGCGAGCTCCAGCGGAAGGCGCTGCTCGCCATCGCCTACTCGTGCATCCTGATCATCGGCTACATTTACATCCGCTTCAAGGGCCTGAAATACGGGGTGGCGGCGGTCATCGCGCTGGTACACGACGCGATCCTCACCGTGGGACTCTTCTCGATCCTGAACAAGGACATCACGCTCGACGTGGTCGCCGCCGTGCTCACGATCATCGGCTATTCCGTGAACGACTCGATCGTGGTGCTCGACAGGATCCGGGAGAACCTGCGCTCGAGCGCCCGCCGCCCATTCGCGGCCATCGTGGACGCCGCGATCAACCAGACGCTCTCCCGCACGGTGATCACCGGCGTCTCCACGCTGCTCGTCGTGCTGGCCCTGTTCTTCGTGGGCGGCGAGGTGATCCACGACTTCGCATTCGCGCTCCTGGTGGGGATCGTGGTCGGCACGTACTCCTCGATCTTCGTCGTGGCGCCGCTGCTGGTCGAGTGGGAGAGGTACATCGATCGGAGCGGAGCAGCGCCGGCCGCTACGACGAGCGCGCCCGCCCCGCAGGACGCGGCATCTCCGCGGTCGGAGGATGCCCCGGGCCGGAAGGGGGGCCGGCGACTGGCCTCCACGGGGCGACGCCGCAGCCCGTAGATGCGGGGAGCCTCCCGCCGCCGGCGCCCGCGCCGATCTTCGATTCTCACGCGCATCTGACGGACGAGCGCTTCGCGTCCGATCTCCCGGAGGTGCTGGCCCGCGCCGCAGGAGCGAACGTCCGCGACGTTCTGCTGCCGGCATCGGAGCCGGAGGACGCCGACCGCGCTCGCGAGATCGCACGTCGCAGCCGGGGCGCGCTTGAGACGAGCCCCGGGACAGCCGCGCAGGAGGAAAGCCCGCGGGCTCCGCGGATTCACTGGTCGGCGGGGCTTCATCCGCATGCCGCGGCGCGTTGGGACGATGGCTTGAGGGCGCGGCTGGAGGAGGCGTTCGAGGCCGGCGCCGTGGCCGTGGGGGAGACGGGGCTGGACTTCCATTACGACAATGCCCCGCGATCCCGGCAGCGCGAGGCCTTCGAGGCGCAGGCGGAGATCGCCGTCCGCCGTGGACTCCCGCTGATCGTGCATTCGCGCGCGGCCGAGCGCGAGACGGCGGACGTGCTACGCGGAAGCGGCCTCCCCGCCGACCGGGTGATCCTGCACTGCTTCAGCGCCGGTCCGGAGCTGCTGGAGGCCGCCCTGCACGAGGGCTGGTACGTCTCGTTCAGCGGTCTGATCACCTTCCGGGGCTACACGACGGTGGAGTTTCCGCGACGGGTCCCGCCGGAGCGGCTGCTCATCGAGACCGACGCACCGTATCTCGCCCCGGTGCCGATGCGCGGACGTCGCAACGAGCCGGCATTCCTGCCCGCGACCCTGGCCCGCGTTGCCGAGACGCGAGGGCTCGAGCTCGCGGCAGCCGCCTTGCTGACGCGCGCCAACACGCTTCGGGTGTACGGGCTCGCCGACGCGGCCTGATCTTCCAGTCCGGCCGCGTCCCGCGTCTCGCACACGACCACTCCAACGGCCCTGCCGGGCCCTGCCGCCGGGAGACCCCATGCCCGTGACCCGCCAGAAGCCGGTCCCCTCGGACCTCGAGATCGCCCAGTCCGCCACCCCGCTCCCGATCGAGGAAGTAGCCTCCGAGCTGGGGCTCGATCCCGAGCGGCTCGAGCGCTACGGGCGCTTCAAGGCCAAGGTTCCCGTCTCGGTGCTTGACGAATCGCGCCCCCGCGGGAGGCTCGTGCTCGTCACGGGCATGACGCCCACGACGGCCGGGGAAGGGAAGTCCACGGTGTCGATCGGCCTCGCGCAGGCGCTGCGCCTCGCGGGGCGGAAGGTGGTGGCGTGCCTGCGCGAGCCCTCGCTCGGCCCCGTGTTCGGCATGAAGGGAGGCGCGGCCGGCGGGGGCTACTCGCAGGTGATCCCCATGGAGGACATCAACCTCCACTTCACCGGCGATCTGCACGCCATGACGGCGGCGAACAACCTCCTGGCGGCGATGCTCGACAACCATCTGCAGCAGGGGAACCGCCTCGACATCGACGTGCGCCGCATCCTGTGGAAGCGCTGCCTCGACATGAACGATCGAGCCCTGCGGAACGTGGTCGTGGGCCTCGGCGGAAGCGCGAACGGCGTGCCGCGGCAGGACGGGTTCCAGATCACGGTGGCCTCGGAGGTCATGGCCATCCTCTGTCTTGCCTCCGGGATCGAAGACCTGCGCGAGCGCCTGGGGCGGATCGTCGTGGCGTTCTCGCGCTCCGGCGAGGCGCTTCGTGCGCGCGACCTCAAGGCCGACGGGGCCATGACGCTCCTGCTCCGCGACGCATTGAACCCCAACCTGGTGCAGACGCTGGAGGGCGGTCCCGCGTTCGTCCACGGCGGCCCCTTCGCGAACATCGCCCACGGCTGCAACAGCCTGCTCGCCACGCGCATGGGGCTCTCGCTCGCGGACTACGTGGTCACCGAGGCGGGCTTCGGGTCCGATCTCGGCGCGGAGAAGTTCTTCGACATCAAGTGCCGCTTCGGCAACCTCGAGCCGGCCGCTGCCGTGATAGTCGCCACGGTGCGCGCGCTGCGCCGTCACGGCGGAGCGGTGAAGGAGGCGATCAAGCAACCGGACGCGGGGGCCGTGCGCCGCGGGCTTCCCAATCTCGCCAAGCACGTCGAGATCGTGCGCGCCTTCGGCGTGCCGCCGGTGGTCGCGCTCAACCGCTTCACGGACGATGCCGAGGACGAGCTCGACGCCGTGCGGGAGCTCTGTGCGTCGCTGGACGTCCCGGTCGCGCTCACGGATGTGTGGGCACTCGGTGGAGAGGGCGGCGCCGAGCTGGCCGAGCGCGTGCAGGCGGAGGCGGACGCCGGCAGAAGCCGCTTCCGGCTCCTCTACGAGGACGACCTGCCCATCGAGGAGAAGCTGCGCAGGATCGTGACGCAGGTGTACGGCGGGCGCGACGTGACGTTCAGCGCCGCCGCCGAGAAGAGCATCAGGGAGCTGAAGAAGATCGGCATGGAGAAGGCACCCGTCTGCGTCGCCAAGACGCAGTACTCGCTCTCGGACGACCCGGGGCGGATCGCCCGTCCGGAGGGCTTCACGATCCACGTGCAGGAGCTCCGGCCCTCGGCTGGCGCCGGCTTCGTCGTGGCGATCACGGGGGACATCATGACCATGCCCGGGCTCCCGAAGGTTCCTGCCGCGGAGGCGATGGGCGTCGGCGCCGACGGGCGCGGCGAGGGGCTGTTCTGATGAAGCGCGCCGTCAGGACCGGGGATGCCCCCGCTGCGATCGGCCCGTACAGCCAGGCCGTTCGCGCCGGCGACTGGCTCTTCAGCGCCGGTCAGATCCCGCTGGACCCCGCTACGGGCGAGGTCGTCGTGGGTGGGGCCGCGGAGCAGGCCAGACGCGTGCTCGAGAACCTCGGCGCGGTCCTGCGCGAGGCCGGACTCGGGTGGGAGCACGTGGTCAGGACCACGATCTTCCTCACCGATCTTGGCGATTTCGCGGCGGTGAACCAGGTCTACGCCGAGTTCCTGACCGAGCCGTATCCAGCGCGCTCGACGGTGCAGGTCGCGGCTCTGCCCCGGGGAGTGAGGATCGAGATCGACCTCGTTGCCTGCTACGATCCTTGAAGGTCGGAGGGGAGGAGCCGGAGAGATGAAGTGGCTGAAGAGATTCGGGCTCATGATCGGGAGCCTGGTGGGGCTGGTCGTGCTCTTCGTCGCCGTCGCCTGGGCGGCCGTCGCGCTGCGCATGCGCAAGACGTACGAGGTCCCCGCGCACCCGCTGGCTGCCGCGCGCGATGCCAGTCCCGAGCGCGGCCGGCACCTCGCGCTGGCGGTGACCAAGTGCATGCACTGTCACGGCGACGACCTGGGGGGGAAGGTGGTGGAGGACGACCCCGTCTTCGCGCGCCTTGTCGCGAGCAACCTCACGCGCGGTCGGGGCGGGGTCGTGGCCGACTACGAAGGCGAGGACTGGGAGCGCGCGGTGCGCCACGCGGTGAGGCGTGACGGGCGGCCGCTGGTCTTCATGCCGGCAGAGGCGTTCTGGCACCTGGCGGACGAGGACCTCGCCGACGTCGTGGCGTACGTGCGCAGCGTTCCACCGGTCGACCGTGAGCTGCCGGTGACGCGCGCGGGGCCGATGGCCCGTGTGATCACGTTGCTCGGCGCCTTTCCGCTCCTGCCGGCCGAGATGGTGGACCACGCGCGCCACCCCGCGCCGCCGCCGGAACGGCGCGTGGACGTGGCCTACGGCGAGTATCTCGCGACCGTCGGAGGGTGCAGGGGGTGCCATGGGCCGGCGCTGGCGGGGAACGGCGCGCCGGGGTCTCCCGACATAACCCGCGGGCGGCTCGCGAGCTGGACGCAAGCCGATTTCGTGCGGGCCCTGCGGGCGGGCGTGCGTCCGGACGGCAGCGCGATCAGCCCGGAGATGCCCTGAATCTATGCCGGGAAGATGACGGATTCCGAGATCCGTGCGACCTGGCTGTACATGCGCAGCCTGCCCCCCGCGCCGCCTGACGGGGAGGAATAGGCGGCCCGCACCCCTCCTGGCACGTGTGGCATGACCTTTCGCGGCGTCGCGTCGGCCTATCGCTTTCCTCCCGCCGACGCCTCGGGGTGCGGGCCGCCGGTGGAGGCGGCCCCGGTCTCCGGCGCGGCAGGCGGCTGGGTGGGTCGCGGCGCTCCCCCGGTGGGTTCGACCGCGATCAGCTTCATTCCCAGGGCACGTGATAGTGCGGCCACCGGATTCGGCGTGATCGCGAGCGTGCGACCTTGGGCTTCGTCCGCCGGATTGGCGCCCTCCCCGCCCGTCGGTGGAGTCGCCCCGGCCTGGCCCGCGTCTGCTGCCGAGTCCGCGGGAGCCACGGCCTCGGCCATGACGAGCGGGGGGGTGAAGAGGGAGCCCTCGATGTAGGTTCCCCCGGGATCGTCGGCGGGTGCGGCCGCAGCCCGCTGCAGCAGCCAGTCCATCATCAGCTTCTCCCCCAGCGGGAGCTCGCTTCCGAACGCCTCAAGCCTGCCGGCGAGCGACCGCAGCTCGGCATCGCCGACTGTGACGACCGTCGGCGGATCCCCCGGCCGGGTGAGCCTGATGCCTTCGCCCTGTGGCCTGTCTGCGGCCCCGCCCTCATCGAGAGCGGGGACCTTCTCGTGCTCCGTCGCGCCGCGCCCTGCGCCTCCCGAGTCGGCGCTGGCCTGGGCTTCGATGGCGTCCGGTCGGCCGCCCAGCGCAACCGTCAGGATCAACAGGGTCGTAGAAAGCGTGCAGCGCACGGGGGCTCCTGGTCGAAAGGGCTGAATGCCTGGCGAAGGATCCAGGGGAACGTCCTCAAGCTAGGGAGGCGGGGCGGCTTTTCAACCGCGACCTGAGGCGCGACATTGGCCTCCAATTGACCTCCCACTTCTGGAGGCAGGAGACGCCTCGCCCGCATGTCTTTTACCCGTAACGAGCTCGTGCGCCTCACCGAGAAGGTGCGCTGCGCCGGTTGAGCCTCAAAGCTGGGTCCGGAGGACCTGCGCAGAGCCCTCGCCTTCCTGCCGGAGCGCCCCGATCCGCGGGTGCTGCTCGGCCCCGACGCCTTCGCCGACGCGGGCATCATCCGCGTGCGGGACGACCTCGCCCTCGTGCAGACCTGCGACTTCTTCACGCCGATCGTGGACGACCCCCACGACTTCGGCGAGATCGCAGCCGCGAACGCGCTCTCCGACGTCTACGCCATGGGCGCCGAGCCGCTGTGCGCGCTGAACATCGTCTGCTTCCCCGAGTCCGGGGTCGACTTCGAGGTGCTCGGGCGCATCCTGCAGGGAGGCGACTCGAAGGCGGCCGAGGCCGGGATGGCGATCCTCGGCGGCCACAGCGTGCGCGATGAGGAGATCAAGTACGGTCTGGCGGTCACGGGGACCGTCGATCCGTCGGCGCTCCTGACGAACGCCGGCGCCGAGCCCGGTGACGTGCTCTTTCTCACGAAGCCGCTCGGGACCGGAGTCCTGACGACGGCGCTGAAGCAGGGGCGGGTCTCGGCGGGGGAGATAGCCGATGCAGTGGACGGCATGAAGCGCCTCAATCGCGCCGCCGCGGCCGCGGCTCGCGCCGCCGGCGCCCACGCCCTCACCGACGTCACCGGGTTCGGGCTCGCGGGCCACGCCTGGCAGATGGCGGAGGCGAGCGGGGTCGCGTTCCGCATCGAATGGGAGCGCCTGCCGCTGTACGCGGGTGCCATGGAGCTCGCGAGCGAGGGGGTGGACTCCGGAGGGGGTCGCGCCAACGCGGCGTACTACGGCAGCCGGGCGCGGCTCGCCCGCCGCCTACCGGCCGAGGCC
>JACCXV010000127.1 GCA_013696835.1 Gemmatimonadota bacterium
CCCCCAGACGGATGGGGACGATTCCGCCAGCGGCTCGTGTCGCCATTGACAGATCGTGGAGCGCGTGCAGGAGCACGGTCGAATCGAGGCCGCCGGAAACGGCCACCAGGAGCGACTCCCGGAGCCACCAGCCATCCCCGCTAAGGACCGACTCCAGGGTGGCGGCGTCCGCGCCCGTCGGGGAGCGGAGCCGCCACGCCCTGTCTGTCGTCAGCTCAGAAGTTGTTCGGCTCGAGCTCGATCGAGGCCTGGTTGGGATTGGTCGAATCGCTGAACGTGTGCCCCGTCTCATTCGAGAGGTAGCCGTACTTGTCCGCCGTGACTGTGCAGTTCTCGCCGTCCTCGGCCACGTCCTCGAACAGGACGAACCCATCCGCATTGGTAGTGTCGCTGGCGATAGCGCCTTCCGAACGGGGGCAGTACAGGGTCACCTGGGCGCCCTGCAGACCCTGCGGATCGCACTCCGAGCATTGCTCGTAAACGAAGGTCTCCAGGTCGAGCAGCGCAGGTCCGGTCTCGCCGTCCGTCTTGACGACGCCGAAGGGGCTGAAGGAGGAGACCAGGCCGCCAACGGGCCTGGTGTAGCCCGCGAGACTGAGCCCGCCTCCGCCGCCATTCTTGCCCCCCGCGAGCGTCGGACCCGCCAGCGGCGTCCTCCCGGCCGCCGGCACCGGGACGCGGCTGCCAACGACTGCCGCCCCGCACGAGACTCCCGCCGCGTTCGCAGAGGTGAACTCGAGGATCTCGAAGGTGCCATCCGGCAGGTTGTGGCCCACGAACAGGTTTGCGCCCGGTTGGTCATCCGGGTCGAAAGGCCCGTCGGCGCCGGTCCCGCCGCACAGCGTGACCTCGACCTTGGGGTTGAACACGAAGCCGGCCGGCAGCCCCGATGGCGTGAGATTCACGTAGATCGGACCCTGCAGCAGGACGTTCGGGGTGGTGTTTATCAACTGGAAGGTCGAGGGGAGCTCCTCGATGAGCAGGATGAAGTTCGGCCTACCCTGCTGCGCAGGTACGAAGACGCCGTAGAGATCCTCCGGGTCGGAGATCCCCTCGCCGTCCTGGGTGATGAACTCCCCACTGCACTCGAGACCCGCGGCTTCGCAGAGCGAAGAGACGAGGAGAGTGACCGCCGAGTCGGCCGAAAGGGTCTGCGGCCCCGAGAACCTCGGGTCGTCAATGGGATCGACCAGCGAAACCGCCGCGAGAGAGGCCAGGAATCCCCGAAGCTGATCGCGGAAAGCGCTCAGGTTCCCTTGCGCCGCCTTGCGGAGCACGTTGTCTACCTTGGTGCAGAGCGAGGTGGACCCACGTGTGAGGTTGCTCGTTAGCTTCCGCGCGAGCTCGCTTCCGCTGCACTTGTTCTTCCCTGCCAGCTCGGCATCGCCCGCGGGATCCGCGGACGTCGGTACCTCGCCTCTCGAACAGCTCCCCGCCAGCAGCACGCCGGTCAACAGCACGAACATCCTCAAACTACGCATCGGACCTCCCCGTCAGGCTGGATCTCTCCCGCTCGATTTGAGAGGCAGGCTAACGGCTACGGACTGACTTGTAAACGTTGATGGAATGCCATCGCGGTCCTCGCACGACCGAACTGCGGGGGCAATTGCAGCGGAGCCCCCCGCCGCGCGGGGCTGCAAGGGCGTCAGGACGTTGCCTGCGCCGCGGGGCCATTCGGAAGAGGCGGCTGTGATCCGGCGGAGTTGAGGCGCGGCAATGCCTCCGAGATCGGTGCAGCCGTGCGCGACGCGGCCGCCGTAGCGGGTCGCCCTGTGCGAGATACCGCCGGCGCGGACGCCCTCTCGACCGCTCTCCGCCTGGGGGCCGGCCGACGGTAGTAGACGCGAGTGCCCTGGAGCGGATACTCGATCGCCTGGACCGTGGCCCCGTCGCGCATCGAGCGGTGCCACTCTTCCATCAGCGACGTGTCGGGCTCCTCGACCTCGACCTCACGCAACGCGGGCTTCGTGAAGCGCGGGGCCGGCGTCTGCTCGACATAGTGGATCAGATCGGCAACGGCCTCCTCCTCCACGATGATCTCCTCGGCTTCGATGGCGGTTGGAGCGAGCACGAAATCGAGGCTCGCTGCCAAACCCGGCTCGACCTGGAGGGACTTCGACTGCGGCTCGTACCCGAGGTAGTCCACCACGACTGCTTGCGAGCCAACCGGAATGTTGTTGATGTGGTAGGAGCCCGTATCGTCGGAAAGATTTCCGAGCGGCAGCCCCCGCACGGTCACCTGACCACCCACCAGCGGTTCGCCGGTGACTCCGTCCGTGAGCCTCCCGGCGACCTTGCCGACGGCGGCCCTGAGAACCCGTCGCGACTGCGTCACGGCTCCACTCCCCGCCACCGCTACCGCAGGAGAGATGACCC
>JACCXV010000142.1 GCA_013696835.1 Gemmatimonadota bacterium
GGCCTGGCCCCGTCGGACCCGTTCGTGGATCCCGACATCGCGGAGAGCGGTCCCACGCCGTCGGCGCGTGGTGAAGAGGTGGCAACTCCAGGCGGTCGGCTGCGCGCGTCGCGTGCGCCGGCGCCCCCTCGGCGGGCGATGATCTCCTCGAAGAGGATCTCGTGCTCGCGGGCGCAGCGCTCGATCGTGTACTGCTCCGAACGGGCCAGGTTCGTGCGCCGCATGCGTGCGGCGACGTCCGGCGAGGCGACCAGCCGCGCGAGGGCGCGCACCAGCGCTTCCTGGTCGTCGGCGGCCACGAGGTAGCCGGTCTCGCCGTCCCGCAGGAAATCCACCTGACCCCCACGGTCGAAGGTCACGATCGGCAACCCGGCCGCCATGGCCTCGAGGTAAACGAGGCCGAAGCCCTCGTGCTTCGTCGACGAGACGTAGGCGTCGGACACCTTCAGCGTCTGCCACTTCCGTGTCTCTCCGACGTGCCCCGTGAAATACACGCGATCGCGCACGTGCAGGCGGTTGGCGAGGTTCTCCAGGGACGTGAGCTCGGGGCCGGTGCCGACGACCACCAGGTGGACCTCCGCGCACTCGGGCTTGACCAGCGCCTTCAGCAGGCAGTCGATCGCCTTGCGGCGCACGAGCCGGCCTACCGTGACGGCCAGGAAGACGCCCTCCGGCAGGTCGAGCTCCGCGCGCGTGGCGGGCGGTACCTCGGGAACCTTGATGCCGTGCGGGATCACGTCGATCGGCCCCTTGTGCCCGTAGTAGCGCACGGCGTTGTCACGGGTATCGTTGGAGGCGGCGATCACGGCGTCCGAGTTGCGCAGCACCGAGGCGACCGTCCAGCGCACGCCCCACAGCCGGTGCGGGGACGTCGAGCTCGCGGGATTGTAGATGTCTCCGCCGTGGATGCTCACCACGTGCGGAATGTCCGCCACGCGGGCGGGGAGCAGCGACCCCGGACCGGTGGGAACCGCGAAGTGGCTGTTGATGAGGTCGAAGCGCTCGCGGCGGAGGATCCGCGCCGCGGCGAGCCAGGCGGCGGGGGGATAGCTCACAAGCGACATCAGGGAGCCCACCGACGTGTCACCCCGGCTCAGCACCGGTACGCGGTGGATCTCCACGCCGTTCCACGTCTGCTCCCGCGGCAGCTCGCCGAAGGCGGAGGTGATCACGGACACGCTGTGGCGTTGGGCCAGCTCCTCCGCGATCAGCGCGTTCACTACGCCGCCCCCGCCCCCGAGGGGCGGGTACTCGTAGTTGAAAATCAGGATCCTCATGCGCGAGGGCTCGCGTCCTGATGCGGGTGGGGGAGATACCCGAGGAACGTCGGCGCAGCCGGTCCGGAGGACGGCTCGACACGCCAACGTATCCTACCGCGGTCGTTTCCGCGATGAGTCCATGGTCCTAGCCACTCTGGCCGATGGACTACGACTCAAGTGCTGGACGGGATCGGCACGCCTGGCGACATTTGTTGCCCCGGGGGTGAAGGCCGGGCCCACGCTTCACTGAATGACTTGTAACGCGATCGGGGCGCCGTGACCTCTAGCCCTTCCGCAGGTCGCGGCGAGGATGCCGCGACTCGGGCGTCCACCCCGATCCGCGTCGATGTCCTGCGCGAGGAGGCGGCATTCCTCGCGCTGGAGCCGGTCTGGGACCCGCTCCTCCGAGCCAGCGGATCGGACCTGGTCTTCCTCACGTTCGACTGGGTGACGGCGTGGTGGCGCCGCTTCGGCGCGGGAGCCGCACCGCGCGTCATGGTCGCACGGTGCGCCGGCATTCCGGTCGGGATCGCCCCCTTCGTTCGCACCACGCACGCCGGCATTCGCCGGCTGGGCCTGATGGGCGGCAAGACCGCCGATTACAAGGACCTGATCGTGGCTCCGGCTGCACGCCGTGCCACCGTGGCCGCGCTCCTCCGCGCACTCCTGGCCCAGCGCGACTGGGACTACCTCGAGTGGACCGGCCTGCGCGAGGACTCTCCGAACCTGCCTCACCTCGCCGACCTGCTTGCGGAGATGGGATGCGCGACGGCTCTCCGGCGACCGAAGGTCTTCACGACGATCCCGTTGCGCGGCTCCTGGGACCAGTACTTCGCGGCGCTCTCCAAGAACTCACGCAAGAACGCCCGGCGGCAGGCGCGGGCACTCGAAGAGGAGCGCGGAGCTGTCGTGTACAGGAGGGCGGCGACGCCGGGGGACGTGGAGCGTTTCATGGATGCCCTCGTCCGGCAGCACGTGGAGAGGTGGCGCGCCCACTCCGGCTACAGCGCGCTCGAGAGCCCCACGCTCGCGGCCACCTATCGGGATGTCGCGCGGCGCTTCCTCGCCAGCGGACGCTTGCGCCTGTCGGTGCTCATGGTGCGTGACCAGGTGGCCGCCACGGATCTCGGGTTCGAGCACGCGGGAGTGCACTTCTCGTGCCTCACGAGCATGAGCGGAAGCTTCGCTCCCTACTCGGTCGGGCGGCTCCTGCTGCTGCGCATCATCGAGGACGCCTTCCGGGACGGGCTCAGGACCGTGGACCTTCTGCAGGGCGACGAACCCTACAAGGCCGAGTTCTCCCCCGAGGTGCGTGGGCTCCACACGCTGGGACTCGCCGCGCCCGGCTGGCGCGGTAGTCTCGCGAGCACCTGGGCGGGGCGACTCCAGCCGTGGCTCGTGCGCAGAATCGGCAGCTCCTCGTTCGTGAGACGCCTGCAGGGACGGCGGCTGCGGGCCGAAGCGAGGCCCATCTGAGCCGGCCGCGCTCCCGCGGCACCACACTGCCGGTCCGCGCTCTGGCGGGCGTGGGGGCGCTGGCCGTCACGGTCTGGACGTACGCCCTCGCCGTCCCGGAACCCACGGACGTTCTTCCGACGCGCATCGAGGACGGGGCCCCGCTTCGCGGGAGCGCCCCTGCCGTGACGCTTGCCGCTCACCTGGGCGCCCCGCTGCTGCGCGGCAACGAGATCGACCTCCTCGTCAACGGGGAAGAGATCTTCCCGCCCATGCTCGCCTCCATTCGCGGAGCGCGGGAATCGGTGGACCTGCTTTCGTACATCTACTGGACCGGCGACGTGGCGAGACAGTTCGCCGACGAGCTGTCGGCGGCCGCGGCCCGCGGGGTGGAGGTCCGGGTGCTGCTCGATGCGTACGGCGCGAATCAGATGCGCCCCGCCCTAGTGGAGCAGATGCGGCGGGCGGGATGCCGCGTCGCGTGGTTCCATCCGATTCGATGGTACACGCTTCGGCGGCTCAACAACCGCACCCACCGGAAGGTGCTGGTCGTGGACCGCCAGGTGGGGTTCACCGGAGGCGTGGGGATCGCTGAAGAGTGGACGGGAGACGCCCAGGACGCGGATCACTGGCGCGACGACCACTTCCGGGTGACCGGCCCCGCTGTCCGCTACCTGCTGGGAGCGTTCGCGGAGAACTGGCGGCAGGCGACGGGCGAGGTCATCGCCGGCAGCTCGACGGCCGCACCTGTGAACCGTCCCTCGACAGCCGTTCCGGCGAACGGCGCATCGACCGCGGCGGACACGCAGGGAGCGAGCGTCGTCCCGATCCTGAGCGCACCGGGAACGAGCATCTCCGAGGTCGCCTTCGTGTACTGGCTGTCGCTGCGCGCCGCGCGCCAGCGGGTGCGGATCGCAACGCCGTACTTCGTGCCGGACTCGGCGCTCGCGGCCGAGCTCGCTGCCACGGCGCGCCGCGGAGTCGAGGTGACGCTCCTGGTGCCCGGCCGGCACAACGACTCGCGCCTGGTGCGCTACGGCAGCCGCGTGCTCTACGAGGACCTGCTGCAGGCTGGCGTGCGGATCTTCGAGTACGAGCCCACGATGATGCACGCCAAGACGATGACCGTGGAC
>JACCXV010000361.1 GCA_013696835.1 Gemmatimonadota bacterium
GTGAACGGATCCATCGACGCGGCGCTGGGGGAGAGCTCCTGGTCCGGTGCGCTGGCCTTCACCACCGTCAACGGCGAGATCTCGCTCAGCCTGCCATCCGACGTAGGCGCCAGCGTGGAGGCGGAGACGGTGAACGGGCACATCTCGAGCGCCTTCCCGCTCGAGATCCGCGGTCGATTCGGTCCGCGGCGCATGACGGGAACGATCGGCTCCGGCGGCGGCGAGCTGCAGCTCGAGACGGTGAACGGCGACATCCGCCTCGAGCGCGCAGCTTCCTGACAGCCGCCGGGGGTCACCGCGGCCGATGGCGCCGCCGGCTCCCCCGACGCATAGTAGCCGCATGCCCGCGGCCCTCCGGATCGAGGCACGCGCGACCGGCGACGAGGGGCCCGCCGGCCACCCTCCCGCCGCGCCAGCCGCGCAGAGATGACCGAGCGCCGGGATTTCTACGCCGCCCAGGCGAGGAACCGGCGCCTCACCTGGCTTCTCGTCCTGGGCTTCGTCTCCCTGCTCGCCGCGATCGGCCTTGCCGCAGACACGTTCGTCTTCGGATCGTTCGCACCCGGCAGCGGAGGCTTTCCCGTGGTCAGCCTCCTCGCTGCCGCCGTAGGCTCCGTGCAGAGCTATGCGGCCTACATGTGGGGGGATCGAGCGGTCCTGAACTCCCTCCACGCCGCTCACCTCGCCACGCCCGCGACGGCCGAGGAGCGCGAGCTCGACAACGTCGTCACGGAAATGTCGATTGCCTCGGGGCTGCCGAAGCCGAAGATCTACGTGGTGGACGACCCCGCCCCGAACGCCTTCGCAACCGGCAGGGATCCGCAGCATGCGTCCATCGGTGTGACGCGCGGGCTGCTCGAGCGGCTGGACCGCGAGGAGACGCAGGGAGTGATCGCCCACGAGATGGCGCACATTCGCAACTTCGACATTCGCACCATGACGCTCGTCGCTGCGATGGCGGGCACACTGGCGCTGGTCGCCGACTGGTCGGCGCGGGCGCTGCGCTCCGGCGCTGGCTCGACGGGCGGTGAACGGCGCGGCCGGAGCGGCGAGAGGAGCGGTGGCGGAGCCAGCCCGCTCGCCCTGGTCGCAATCGTGTTCGTCGTCCTCGCCCCGATCCTCTCCCGCCTCCTGGCCACGGCGGTCTCCCGCCAGCGCGAGTACCTTGCGGATGCAACCGGTGTGGAGCTTACCCGGAATCCCACCGGGCTGGCGCGGGCGCTCGAGCGCATCCGCTCGTTCCACTCGCCCTTGAAGCGTGCAACCCAGGGCAGCGCCCACCTCTTCATCTCGGATCCGCTCGAGCGCAAGCTGGACGACCGCGAGTCGCTCGTGGCGGACGTCTTCAGCACGCATCCACCACTCGACAAGCGGATCGCCCGGATTCGGGCGATGGGATACCTCGCGGGGAGTGGCGACCAGGCGGGTATGGCGGAGTCCATGAGGGCCGGAGCCGGCACGGCCGCTCTGCACCCCGGCGTCTCCGCGCCGGCGCGTCGCGCATGACCGTCTCCGCAGCCAGCCCGCTCGCCACCAGCGGGAATCCCCCGACGGCCATGCCTCGTTCCGCTCGCCGCGCGAAGATCATCTGCACCCTGGGGCCGGCGACAGGCACCGCCGAGCGCGTGGACGCGCTGATCGTCGCAGGCATGGACGTGGCGAGGCTGAACTTCTCCCACGGGACACACGAGGAACACGCGGCGCGCATCGCGCTGGTGCGCCAGGCGGCGCGACGGCGGGATCGCGTGGTGGGGATACTGCAGGACCTCTCCGGTCCGAAGATCCGCGTGGGCGACCTGGAGCGCGGGCGCGTGCGCCTGGTTCCGGGTGCGCAGGTGCGGCTGACGAACCAGGAGGTGCTCGGGACCGCCGAGCGGATCGGGACGACGTACCCAGACCTGCCGCGGGTCGTGGCTCGCGGCGACGAGATCCTGCTGGACGATGGCCTGCTGAAGCTCGCCGTCGAGGAGGTGGAGGACGACGAGGTCGTCTGCCGCGTGGTCGAGGGCGGGCTGCTCAAGCCGCACAAGGGCATGAACCTGCCGGGAGCGGAGGTGTCCGGCCCCTCGCTGACCCCGAAGGACGAGGATGACGTGAGATTCGGGCTGACGCAGGCGGTGGACTACATCGCGATGTCCTTCGTCCGCCGCCCGGCGGACGTGGAGGGGCTGCGGGCCGTGCTCGATGCAGCCGGCAGCCGCGTGCCGATCATCGCGAAGCTCGAGACGCCGCAGGCGATCTCCCGGCTCGATGCCATCCTGGCGGTGTCCGACGGCGTCATGATCGCCCGCGGCGATCTGGGGGTGGAGGTGCCGCCCGAGCGCGTGCCGATCATTCAGAAGCAGGTCCTGGCACGCGCCGTCGAGTCGCGCGGTGTGGCCATCGTGGCCACCCAGATGCTGAACTCGATGACGGAGAACCCGCGACCCACGCGCGCCGAGACGTCCGACGTCTCGAATGCCGTCTTCGACGGTGCCGACGCGATGATGCTGGCGTCCGAGACTGCGTCGGGGAAGCACCCCATCGAAGCCGTCCGGATGATGGATCGCATCATCCGCGCGGCCGAGGAGCACCACCTGCAGGGAGGAGGGGTCAGGCAGCGGCTCCAGCGGACGGACCTGACCTTCCCGGATGCGATCTGCGATGCGGCGCGCCACGTCGCGCGCGAGACCAACGCACGCCTGATCGCCTGCTTCACGCAGACGGGGGAGACGGCGTCGCTGCTGTCGAAGTATCGCCCCGGCGTGCCGATCGTCGCCTTCACGCCACTGCCCGATGCCTGCGGGCGCATGGCCATCCTGTGGGGCGTCGAGCCCCGCGTCATGAAGATCCCCGACAACATCGATCGCCTCATCGCGCGCCTGGAGCGCCGCCTTCTGGCGGACGGTCTCGCCGTGTCGGGCGATACGGTCGTCGTCGTCTGCGGCGCGCCGCTCTACCTCGCCGGCCGCACGAACCTGCTCAAGCTGCACACCATGGGAGACGCGGAAGCGCACCTGACGTGAGAAATCGTGTGCGGACGCGATGCGCCCTTTTCTTTTTTCGCCCCTCTTTCTAGACTTCCCCTCGGATCGGGGCACAGGGTAGACCGCTTCCCTCCGCCGCGCCCCCCGCGCAGACCTTCCCCATGTCAGAGAGCCCATGACCGGCACTTCATCGTCTTCCAAGGAGCAGGCCCGCTCGCCCTCCGCCGACGGTTCGTCTGCGAAACCCGCGCCGGCAACAGGTCTCGAAGGCGTCGTCGTCGCCCAGACGAGCATCTCCACGATCGACGGGTCGGCGGGGAAGCTCTCGTACCGCGGGTACGATATCCATGACCTCGCGGAGCACTCGACGTTCGAGGAAACGGCGTTTCTGCTCTGGGAGGGCCGGCTGCCGGATCGCGGCGAACTCGAAGCCGTGCGGCGTGAGCTCCGGGAGCAGCGCGCGTTGCCCCCTGAAGCGGTCGCCCTGCTCGAGTCCGCGCCGCGGCAGTCGAATCCCATGGCGGTGCTCAGGACCATCACCTCCGCGATCGCGCTCACGGACCCCGATGCCGACGACAACGCGCAACCCGCGCTGCGGCGGAAGGCCGTGCGGCTCACCGCTCAGCTGGGCCCGATCGTGGCCGGCTTCCACCGCCATCGGCAGGGTGCGGCGCGCCTCGAGCCGCGGGAGCACCTCGACTACGCCGGCAACTTCCTCTACCTCCTGAACGGTCGCGAGCCGACGCCGGAGGAGGCGCGGATCTTCGACGTCTGCCTCATCCTGCACGCGGACCACGGCTTCAACGCCTCGACGTTCTCCGCCCGCGTGACGGTGGCGACCCTGTCCGACATCTATTCCGGTGTCACCTCGGCGCTCGGCACTCTGAAGGGCTCGCTGCACGGCGGAGCCAACGAGGCCGTGATGAAGATGCTGCTGGAGCTGCAGGGCTCCGGTGAGAGCCCCGAGGACGCGATCCGGCGACGGCTGGAGCGGAAGGAGAAGATCAGCGGATTCGGACACCGCGTGTACAAGACCGAGGATCCGCGGGCGACGCACCTGCGGCGCTTCTCCGAGGAGCTCGGGTCGCAGCGCGGGGACGGCACGCTGTTCGAGATGTCGCGGCGGATCGAGGCCTTCATGCGCGCGGAGAAGGACATCTACTCGAACGTCGACTTCTATTCCGCATCGACGTACTACCAGCTCGGCATCCCGACGGACCTTTTCACGCCGATCTTCGCGATGAGCCGTGTCGCGGGATGGACGGCGCACGTCATGGAGCAGCTCGCCAACAACCGGCTGATCCGCCCCCGCTCGGAGTACGTTGGTGAGCGCAATCTGCGCTATGTCTCTCTCGAGCAACGCTGACGGCGGGCCGCCGCCCCGCCCCCCCCGCTCGACGAGTCTTCAGCCTGGCTGAAGGCCGACCCCGGGTCCGCCCTCCGGCCGATCGTGCTTTCCCCATCCGTTTCGTAGGAAGCGTGGGGGCGGAACGGGGCCCGTCCACCGCCGCCGGTTCAGCCCGTTCATCGAGCAGGGAGCGTTGGCGTCCCGAAGCGCCGCCGGGGCATCTTGTGTCCATTCGGCCGCGGCCGACACACGAACGTGAGAAGGAGGAGCCGAGATGACCGTCGAAACGAAGCCGGAGACGAAGAGCAGCACCTATCCGGTTGAACGGCTCGCCACGCT
>JACCXV010000190.1 GCA_013696835.1 Gemmatimonadota bacterium
GGACAGCCCCTCACCGTCTTCGGCACCGGAGAGCAGGACCGCGACTTCGTGTACGTGGGCGACGTCGCCGAGGCCAGCCGGCTCGCGAGCGAGCGCCTGACGGGGGGGTGGCAGGCCGGAGCCACGGGCGCGGTGGGGGCGGAGGAGCCCGTGGACGCGCCCGCGTTCAACGTCGGGACCGGCCGTGCGACGACGGTTCTCGATCTCGTGCGCGCCTTCCGGAAGTTCGCGGGCCGGGACGTCGAGATCCGGCACGCCCCCGCGCGCGCGGGGGAGCTCCTGCACTCGACCCTCGACCCCGGGAAGATCGCCGGCCAGCTGGGCTGGAAGGCCAGCACGCCGCTCGCCGAGGGCCTGGAACGCACGTTCCGCTATTTCGAATCGCTGCCGGGAGCCGTTTCATGACCGTGGCCTTCGCCCTGAACCTCCTGCAGGAGCCGCTGGCGGGCGCAGGTGGCGGCGGCCCCAACATCTGGCTGATGATCCGGGTCTCGGACCTCGTGACCAAGATCATCCTGGCCGTGCTGCTGGTGTTCTCGGTGATCGCCTGGGCCATCATCATCCGCAAGCTGCGCGCGTTCCGCCGCCTGAAGCGACAGCGCGACCAGTTCTTCCACGTCTTCGAGCGCCGTGAGACGCTCGCCGACGCATATCAGGCGACGCTCTCGCTTCCCGACAATCCCTTCAGCGAGGTGTTCAAGGCGGGCGTGCGCGAGCTGCGCCACCTGACGCAGCCGGCGGAGCCTCCCAGCCGGTCTCCGGGGCTGGCGGACATCGACGAGCGCGGCTCGACGGCGACCGCGACCATGCCGCGCGTCGCCGCGGTGTCGCTGCTGGAAAAGGAGCTGATCGCCATGGCCCTCGAGCGCGAGGGGGGGCGCCAGGTGGAGGAGTTCGAGCGCCACCTGCCATTCCTGGCCACCACCGGAAGCGTGTCTCCCTTCTTCGGTCTGCTCGGGACCGTGTGGGGCATCATGGACGCCTTCGTCAACCTCGGAGTCCGCGGCGGAGGCAACATCAACGTCGTGGCGCCGGGCGTCGCCGCGGCCCTCGTTGCCACCGCCGCCGGCCTCGCCGTGGCCATCCCCGCGGTGATCGCGTACAACTACTTCCTCAGCGAGGTCAAGGTCCTGAGCGACGACATGCGGAACTTCTCGACCGAGCTGATCAACGTGATCGTGCGCGACTACCGGCTGCGGTAGGGGACGGGCCGTGGCGCTGGGCGGCCGCAGGGGGAAGGAGATGTCGCCGATGGCCGACATCAACGTGACGGCGCTGGTGGACGTGATGATCGTGCTGCTCGTGATCTTCATGATCACCGCGCCGATGATGCAGGGCGGGGTGGACGTGCGGCTACCGCGCGCATCCACCGCACCCCTGGAGCAGTCGGAGGCGCTCGTCGTGAGCGTGAACGCCGAGGGGCGGATCTTCGTCGACGAGGCGGAGGTGCAGCCCGGGGCGCTGGGCCAGGTGCTGGGGCAGATGGTGCAGAGCCGCGGCACCGAGCGGCTCTACCTGCGCGCGGACGAGGGAGCGCCCTGGGGAACGGTCGCCAAGGCGCTGGCCGAGATCCGCGAGAACGGCATCGAGAACGTCGGGGTGGTGCTGGAACCGGAGACGGAGGGGACGGGTTCATGAACCCACGTTGAGATCCAATGCGCCGTCCTGTCACCATCTCCGCGAGCCTGCACGCCTTCTTCATCGCGGCGCTCATCCTCTCGGGGAGCTTCGCATCCCGCTCCCGCCACTATCCCCCCGTCTACCAGGTGAACCTGATCGCGGCCCCCGCGGCGGAGACGCTGCGTCCCGATCGCAGGCGCCCGCAGCCTCGCCCGGCCGATCCCGAGCCGGAGGAGAAGCCGGCGACCGCCCCGGAGCCGGAGCCGGAGATCCTCGAGGAGGAAGAGGAGCTCGTTCCGGAGGAGCCGACGGAGCCGGCGCCCGAGGAGCCCGAGCCCGTCGAGGAAGGGCTCGAGACGGAGGCGCCTCCGGAGGAGGAGATCGAGGAGAACCCGGTTCCGGACGCGGGAGGCAACGACGCCGAGCTGGACCTCAAGATCGAGGGCAAGCCGTTCCCGTTCCCCGGCTATCTGGAGCGGCTCGTCAACAAGATCGGCCGCAACTGGAAGAAGACGCCGAACAAGAAGCCGCTCGCCGCGACCGCCTACTTCCGCGTGGAACGCGACGGCAAGGTGACCAGTATGGAGATCTACGAGAGCTCCGACGACTTCCTCTTCGACCAGGCGGCGCTCCGAGCGATCGCCGATGCGAGTCCCATGCCTCCGCTGCCGGAGGGTTACACCAGCGACTACCTGGGGGTGTACTTTGATTTCAACGAGGAACCACGCTAGCGCCGTGCCGCCTCGCCCGCTCGCCACCGTCCTGCGACCGTGCCCGCCCGCCACCACCCTGCGGCTCCTGCGGGGGCTGGTGGTCCTCGCCGCGCTGCCCTGGGCGGCGGCAGGCGCCCAGCAGGACGTGCGCACGGGCATCACACGCTACATCGACGAGCAGATCAACATCTCAGTGGACCGCTTCGGCGGGGGCTCGCGGGACATCCCGAAGATCATCGCCGAGGACCTGCGCTTCAGCCGCTACTTCAACGTCATCGACGCCGACGTCGCGGGCACTCTCGTGCCAGCCGGCAGCGGCAGCGTCAACTACGATGGCTGGTCGGCGTTCGGCACCCGCTACCTCGTGACCGGCACGGTCAGCGGGCCCACGATCCAGGTCGCGGTCCACGACGTCGCCGGCCGCACGGTGGAGTTCAGCCGGGACTATCCGGTCGCCGGGGAGAGCGACGCGCGCTACCGCGCCTACGTGCACGCCATCTCCAACGACATCATCAAGGAGCTGACGGGGGAGCCCGGGATGGCCCTGACCAAGATCGCCTTCGCGAGCCGCCGCCGGCACGAGAAGGAGATCTTCGTCGCCGACTACGACGGCTTCAACTCCTACTCGGTCACGCACACGGACACGATCAACCTGACGCCCGCCTGGTCGAAGGCCGGCGACCGCATCTGCTACACGACGTTCGAGCGCGGCAACCCGGACCTGTTCTGCGTCTCGTCGGGCGGCGGCACCTCCACCGCGATCGCCACCTTCCGGGGCCTGAACATCGCGCCGTCCTGGTCGCCGGACGGAACCAAGCTCGCCATGACGCTCACGAAGGATGGCAACCCCGAGATCTACGCCATGGACGTGGCCGCCCGGAAGCTGACGCGCCTCACGTACAACCTGGGGATCGACACCGCGCCGTCGTGGGCGCCGAAGGGGAACTCCATCGTCTTCGAGTCCGACCGCGCGGGAGGCCCGCACATCTACGTGATGGACGCCGGCGGCTCCAACGTCCGGCGCATCTCGTTCGACACGTCGGACAACCACTCGCCCGCCTGGTCCCCGAAGGGCGACCTGATCGCGTATGTGGGCAAGCGCGGGGGTGGCGACTTCCAGATCTTCATGATCGAGGCGGGATCGGGGGAGGGTCTGACGCAGCTCACGCTGACGGGCTCGAACGAGGACCCCACGTGGTCGCCGGACGGGCTGCACCTGGCGTTCAGCTCGACCCGCCAGGGGCGCGTCAGCAACATCTTCACGATGACCTGGGACGGCCAGGAGATCCGGCAGGTGACGCGCGGCGGGGGCTACATCACGCCCGACTGGTCGCCGCTCTTCACGACTCCCTGAGCGCCGGACGATGCGAAACTCGGAACGCGATCGACGCGGAAGCGATCAGCGCGGGATTGCGCGGGATTGCCGGGCTCACGGCCCGCGCTTAAGTTGCCGCCCAAACCTAGCCTTGCATTTCCGCCAGCCGGTCGGGCGCCCTCCTGGGTGTTCGGAGGCTCTTAACTCACGTAAGCGGAGGACGATATGATTTCGCCCACGCGGTGCCATGCTGGCAGGGAGGCATTGATCGGGATGCTCGTCCTGGCGCTCGTCGCCGGCGCATGCTCGCGCAAGAAGCCGCCCGCCACGGACGTGACCACCACGGGCGGGGACACGACCGCCGTGGCGCGGCCTCCGGTGGAGGATACCCGGCCGGACGACACGATGAACATCCGGCTCGACCAGGCGCGCGGGACGATCGCCGAGAAAATCTACTTCGACTTCAACCGCGCCGAGATCCGCACCGGCGACCGCGAGATCCTGGCCCGCAAGGCCGACGTGATGAGCGAGTTCCCCGAGATCGCGATCCGGATCGAGGGTCACGCCGACGAGCGCG
>JACCXV010000192.1 GCA_013696835.1 Gemmatimonadota bacterium
CCGTGCAGGTCCCCGCGGAGCGGCCGGCGGGGCAGCAGCCCGTGCCGGGCACCGCGGCGCCCGGGCAGCCGGCTGCCCCTGGCGAGTCAGAGGAGGCGCGCGCGAAGCGCCGTCGCTCGCGGGAGAAGCTGCGCAAGCTGCTGACTGACGGGAAGCTCGAGGAGCGGATGGTGGAGGTGGAGGTGGCCCAGTCGCGGATGCCGCTCGTGTTCAGCCCGATGGGCATGGAGGACATGGACACGAACCTCTCGGACATGCTCGAAGAGATGCTGCCGAAGAAGAAGAAGCGGCGGCGCGTGCCGGTCTCGGAGGCCCGGCGCATCCTGCTCCAGGAGGAGATGGGCAAGCTCATCGACATGGACGAGGTGGTGAACGAAGCGCTCGAGCGCGTGGAGAACAACGGCATCGTGTTCCTGGACGAGATCGACAAGATCGCGGGCGAGCGCATGAAGGGCGGCCCGGACGTCTCGCGCGAGGGCGTGCAGCGCGACCTGCTGCCGATCGTGGAGGGCTCGACCGTCTCCACGCGCTACGGGATGGTGCAGACGGATCACATCCTGTTCGTGGCGGCGGGTGCCTTCCACGTCGCGAAGCCCTCCGACATGATCCCCGAGATGCAGGGCCGCTTCCCTATCCGCGTCGAGCTCGAGAGCCTCACGGCGCACGACTTCGAGCGCATCCTCGTGGAGCCGAAGAACGCCCTGACCAAGCAGTACCAGGCGCTGCTCGCGACCGA
This sequence comes from Gemmatimonadota bacterium, assembly GCA_013696835.1. Taxonomy (GTDB): domain Bacteria; phylum Gemmatimonadota; class Gemmatimonadetes; order JACCXV01; family JACCXV01; genus JACCXV01. The sequence goes on from JACCXV010000192.1 coordinate 737, forward strand.
AGGCGTCGAGCTGACGTTCACCCCCGAGGGCGTGCGCGAGATCGCCCGCACTGCGGCGGCGGTTAACGAGAGCCTCGAGAACATCGGCGCCCGCCGGCTGCACACGATCCTCACGCGCCTCCTGGACGAAGTGCTCTTCGAGCCACCGGTGGGAGAGGCGCGGGTGGTCGTGGTGGACGTGGCGTACGTGCGCGAGCGACTGCAGGAGATCGTCCAGGACCAGGACCTCCGCCGCTACATCCTGTAGTGCGAAAGGACTTCCTCTCCGCAACCGACCTGACCGCCGCGGAGTACCGCTCGCTGTTCGCCCTCGCGGGCGAGCTGCGTCGGCAGCGATCGCCGCCGCGCGACCTCGCCGGGCGGACCCTGGCGATGATCTTCGAGAAGCCCAGCCTGCGCACGCGCGTCACGTTCGAGGCGGGAATGACGCAGCTCGGAGGCCACGCCGTCTATCTCGCCCCCGCCGACATCGGGCTCGGGAGCCGGGAGCCCGTAGCGGACGTCGGGCGCAACCTGGAGCGCTGGGTCGATCTGGTCATGGCGCGCACGTTCGCCCACGTCACCGTGGAGGATCTGGCCGCAAGCTGCTCTCTGCCGGTGGTCAACGCCCTCTCCGACCTGGAGCATCCCTGCCAGTCGGCGGCGGACTTCCTCACGCTGCTGGACCACAGGGGCTCTCTCGACGGGCTGCGGTTCGCCTACGTAGGAGACGGCAACAACGTCTGCCACAGCCTGCTCCTCACGGCCGCGCTCTTCGGAGCCGAGTTCCGCGCTGCGACGCCCGCAGGGTACGGCGTGACCGACGGCGTGCGCGAGCGGGCGCGGGTGGTGGGCGCCCCCGGCTTCTCCCTGCTCGAAACGCACGATCCCGCCGAGGCGGTGCGCGGCGCGGACGCGGTCTATACGGACGTATGGACCAGCATGGGTCAGGAAGCCGAGGCGGCCGAGCGCCGGAGGGTCTTCGCTCCGTACCAGGTGAACGCCGCCCTGCTGGAACTCGCCAACTCCGAGGCGCGTGTCATGCACTGCCTGCCAGCGCACCGCGGCGAGGAGATCACACCGGACGTGCTCGAGGGCCCGCGCAGCGTCGTCTTCGATCAGGCCGAGAACCGGCTGCACGTGCAGAAGGCGCTGCTCCTCACCCTCTTCCGCAACCGGCCGCACGGCCTGCCGCGGGAACGCCCGATCCTGGCATGAGCGGCGCGGGGGACTCGCTCGCCGAGACGGGTTTCACCGACCTGCACCGGGAGCTGGGCGCGAAGCTGGTGCCGTTCGCGGGTTTCCTCATGCCGATCCAGTACGGCTCCATCACCGCCGAGCATCGTGCCGTTCGCGAGCGCGCCGGGCTCTTCGACATCTCCCACATGGGGGAGTTCTTCGTGCATGGGCCCGATGCCGAGGCTTTCCTGCAGCGCGTCACGGTCAACGACGTCGGGGCGCTCGCGCCCCACCAGGCCCAGTACTCCTGCATGTGCCTGCCGGAGGGGGGGATCGTCGACGACGTCGTGCTCTACCGTCTGGCCGAGGGCTTCCTGCTGGTCGTGAACGCCTCCAACATCGACAAGGACTCCGCCTGGCTTGGCCGGCACCTTCTGCCCGGCGTGTCGCTGGAGGACCGGTCGGCCGAGATCTCGCTGCTCGCGCTGCAGGGACCTCGCGCCGAGGCGGTCCTGGGGCCCCTCACCGACGTGGACCTCCCGGGCCTGCGGTCCTACTGGAAGGCGGACGGCCACGTGGCCGACACACCGGCCCTCGTCGCGCGCACGGGGTACACGGGCGAGGACGGCTTCGAGCTCTACTTCGAGCGCGAGCGCTCCTGCGTCGTCTGGGAGGCGCTGATGGAGGCCGGCCGCGGGGAGGGCCTCGAACCGGCGGGCCTGGGCGCGCGCGACACCCTGCGGCTGGAGATGAGATATCCCTTGTATGGCCAGGACATCGACGAGGGAACGAACCCGCTCGAGGCTGGCCTGGGC
>JACCXV010000199.1 GCA_013696835.1 Gemmatimonadota bacterium
GGACTCGGAGGATCGGCGGTGGCCGGCGACCTCGCACGCGCACTGCTGACCGCGGAATCGCCGATCGTGCTGGAGGTGATCCGCGACTATCGCCTGCCCGGCTGGGTCAACAACGAAGCGTTCCTGCTCGCCTCCAGCTACTCGGGGGATACCGAGGAGACGCTCGCCGTCTTCGACGAGGCGTTGCTGCGTGGCGTTCCCACGTGGGTCGTGACCTCGGGAGGGGAGCTGGCGCGGCGCGCCCATGCCGCGGGCTGTCCCGTGTTCGATCTCCCGCCCGGCCGTCCGCCGCGCGCGGCGCTCGGCCATTCGCTGCCCCCGGTCCTGCTGGCGGCGGCGCTGATGAGCGGACTGGACCCCGCGCCTGTTGCGGACTCCCTCGAGGCGGCGTGCCCGCGGCTCGACCAGTGGGGGGCTTGCTGGGACGGCGACGAGGCGGCCCACGGGCGGGGGCGGCTCTGGCGCAGGTCGGGAGCGGGCCCCGCCAATCTGGCACGCGACATCGCCGGCCGAATCGCCGGGGGGATCCCCGTGCTGTACGCCGGGGTGGGGTTGTACGAGCCCGCAGCCGTGCGCTGGCGGGCGCAGCTCGCGGAGAACGCGAAGATGCTCGCCTCGCATCACGTGCTGCCGGAGATGGACCACAACGAGATCGTCGGCTGGCAGGAGAACCGCGACCTGTTGGCACGCTGTCATGCCGTCTTTCTGACCGGGTCGCACGATCACCCGCGGGTGGCCCGCCGGATCGCGATCACGGCCGAGCTGATTCGTCCGGCGGCGGCGGGCGTGGAGACCGTCCGTCCGCCGGTGGGCTCGCGTCTCGAGGAGCTGCTGGCGCTCGTCCTGCTCGGCGATCACGTGAGCGTCCACGCCGCCACCGTGCACGGCGTCGATCCCATACCGGTGCAGCGCATCGCGCATCTCAAGGCGGCGCTCCGTGAGGGAGGACCCGCATGAGGGTGGTGGTCCCCGTGGCCGGGATCGGCACCCGCCTGCGGCCGCTCACGGACCACGTCCCCAAGATCCTGCTCCCCGTGGCCGGTCAGCCCATCCTCGGGCACATCCTCGATTCCCTGATCCCCGTGCGGCCGGTGGAGATCGTGCTGGTCGTCGGCTACCGCGGGGATCAAGTTCGGGACTACGTCGCGGAGGCCTTTTCCGGCCTTCCCGTGCGCTTCGTGGAGCAGCGGGAGCAGCGCGGCCTCGGCCACGCCGTCCTGCAGGCGCTCGACCCCGTGCGGGACGAGGAGTCGCTGCTGGTCCTGCTGGGCGACACGATCTTCGACGTGGACTACGCCGCTCTCGCGGCGCGCGACGCGGACCTCCTGGGCGTACGCCGCGTGGAGGACCCGCGGCGCTTCGGCATCGCGGTCGTGGACGCTGGACGCATCACGCGGCTGGTGGAGAAGCCCGAGCAGCCCGTGGGCGACCTCGCCCTCGTCGGTATCTACCGCTTCCGCCGTGCAGGTCCGCTGCGCAGCGCGTTGCTCGCGCTGCTGGATCGGGGGATCACGACGCGCGGGGAGGTCCAGCTGACGGACGGGCTTCAGCTCATGCTCGAGGAGGGTGTGGGATTCGAGCCCTTCGAGGTGGAGGGCTGGTTCGATTGCGGCACGCCGGACATCCTGCTCGAGACGAATCGCGTGCTCCTCGAGCGCGCGGCAGGGCGCGCGCGGGGGGCCGTCGCCGACGGGCCGCCGGGTGCGAGGATCGTGCAGCCGGTGCATATTGGCGCGCGGGTCGATCTGACTGCCGCGACCCTGGGCCCCCACGTCGCGATCGGCGACGGGAGCCGCATCCTCCGCAGCACGCTGCGCGACGCGATCGTCGGCCGCGGGGCCGAGATCCGCGACGCGCACGTGGAGCACGCGGTCGTTGGCGACGGCGCGCGTGTGAACGGCGGCACGGTCACGGGCCTCGTGGCCCCCGCCTCTCCGCAGCAACCCCAGGAGTCCACGTGAACCCCGAGCGGCATCTCTTCACCTCCGAGAGCGTCACCGAGGGGCATCCCGACAAGGTGGCGGACCAGATCTCGGACGCCGTGCTCGACGAGATCTTGAAGCAGGATCCGCGCGGGCGTGTGGCATGCGAGACTCTGGTCACGACCGGGATGGCGTTCGTCGCGGGTGAGATCACCACCGACTGCTACGTCGACATCCCGCGTATCGTGCGCGACACGGTGCGCGACATCGGCTACACCGACGCGGCCTACGGCTTCGACTTCCAGACCTGCGCCGTGCTGATGTCGATCGACAAGCAGTCGCCAGACATCGCGCAGGGCGTGGACACCGGCGGGGCGGGAGATCAAGGGATGATGTTCGGCTATGCCTCGAACGAGACGCCAGAGGGGATGCCCCTGCCGATCCTGCTCGCGCACCGCATCGCGCGCGGGCTGGCGGAGCGGCGCCGCGACGGCACGCTGCGATTCCTGCGGCCGGACGGGAAGTCGCAGGTCACCGTGGAGTACGAGAACGGCAAGCCGCTGCGGATCGACAGCGTGGTGGTCTCGGCGCAGCACGACGAAACGGTGACGACGGAGGATCTGCGTGAGGCGCTGGTGCGGGAGGTCATCATGCCCGCCCTGCCGCCCGAGCTGCTCGATCCGCCCAACGTGACCTTCCACGTGAACCCCACGGGTCGGTTCGTGATCGGCGGGCCGCAGGGCGACACCGGCCTCACCGGCCGCAAGTGCATCGTGGACACGTACGGCGGGGTGGGGAGCCACGGTGGCGGGGCGTTCTCGGGCAAGGACCCGACGAAGGTCGATCGCTCGGCATCCTACGCGGCGCGCTACGTGGCGAAGAACGTCGTCGAGGCCGGGCTGGCCGACCGCTGCGAGGTGCAGATCGCCTACGCCATCGGAGTCGCCGAGCCCGTGTCGCTGATGATCCACGTTGAAGGGAACGGACACGTGCCCTGCGGCCGCATCGCCGATGCCGTGCGCGAGCTCGTGGACCTGCGGCCGCGCGCGATCATCGAGCGGCTGAACCTGCGGCGGCCCATCTACCGGCGCACGGCCGCGTACGGTCATTTCGGCCGCAACGAGGAAGGCTTCACGTGGGAGGCAACGGACCTGGCGCAGGATTTGAAGCGAACGATCGTGTAGGCCGCTTTGCGTGTGCCTCAGGGGGGCGCTGCAGGCTCGCCGCCGGGCCGAAGGGGAAGAGGT
>JACCXV010000261.1 GCA_013696835.1 Gemmatimonadota bacterium
CCCCCGCGCCATCCGCCACCGGAGCCTCCACCGGGCATCGGCAGGAAAATGGGCAGGCATCCTCCACAGCCGCTACGGCGGCTTCCACGCCGGCTCAGCGACCGCAGCAGGATGAAGACGAAGAAAAAGAGGAACAGCAGCCACACGAAGGGGATCCCGCCGGCGGGGCCTCCCGGCAGCGCTCCGGGAGGAACGACCGTCGGCGGGACGACACGCGGAGCCACAAGCGTGGTGTCGAGCGCGAAGCCGAACTCGCCCGCGAACCGCTGCGCGACGCGCGTGACGGTGAGCTCCAGCGCGCCGCCGTACTCCCCCACCTTCAGGAGCGGCAGCGCCTCGTCCTGGACACGACCGGTCACGGCGTCGGGGAGAAATGCTTCCGCGCCGTAGCCGGTCTCGATGCGAAAGCGCCCGCGCCCGTCGGAGCTGGTTTCCTTGGGGACGATGAGGACGATCACGCCGGTGTTGCGAGCCGCATCCCCCGGGCGCCCCTGGCGCCCCACCTTCCAGCTGCGGCCGATCTCGCGCGCCACGTCGGCCTGGTCGCGGTCGCCGAGGTCCCGCAGCGTCACCACCACGATCTCGCCACCGGACTTGAGCCGCACGTCCTCCGCGATGCGCTCGAGGCGGGCTTCGCTGGCGGCGGGGACGACATCGGCGAAGTCGTTGACGTATCCCCGAGGCGCGGGGATCTGCGGATCCTGAAGCGTCACAAACGCAAGCGCGGCGATCGGCAGGCCCACGCCGAGGCGGACGGAGGGACGCGGATTCGTCACCCGCGCTCTCACGGCCCCTCCCTCGCGCGTTGCAAAGACGCGCGCGAGTTCTGATGTTCCAGCATGATGCGAACTCTCCTATTGGGCTGCGGACGGACGTGCAGCGCGTTCGCCTGGGCCGCGCTCCTCGCCTGCGCGGGCGCCAGTCCTCCCCCATCCACCACGGCATCGCTGCCTGCCGAAGAGGACGTCCCTCTCGAGCGGCTGGTGCGTGATGCCGCTCCCGGGGTGGTCGGGATCCTGGTCTCGAGCGCCGACACTATCCGGCAGGTGGGCGGCTTCGTCGTGGACCCCTCGGGCCTCGTGATCACTCACGCGGGCCCGCTCGAGGCCGCTCAGGCGATCCTCGTCAAGCTTCCCTCCGGTGACGCCTACTACCGGGCGAGCGTGGTCGCCACCGACCTGCGCCATGCCGTGGCCGCTCTGCAGATCGATCCTTCCGGGCTGCCGGCGCTGTCGCTGAGCTCCGACGACTCGCTGGAAATCGGCTCCAGGGTCGTCGCAGTCGGCTCCCCCGGCGAGCACGACCCCGCGGTGGCGACGGGCACCGTGAGCGGGCGAAGGCAGCTGGACGGGTCCTATTTCCTGCAGCTGGCCGTGCCCCTCTCGCCAGCCTCGAGCGGCGGCCCCGTTCTGGACGAGCAGGGACGGGTGGTGGCCGTCGCCGCCATCGACTCACGCGAGGGCTCCGCCGTGGACGTCGCGATCCCGATTGCACACGTGCGCAGCCTGCTGGAGCGCGCCGGCGTGAACCCTCCAGGCGCGATCGTGGCCGGCGAACCCGCGCAGGACGAGATGCCCGTCGCCAACACGGCCAACGAGGCCACGGATGCGGCTGAGCGGGCCCCGGCCCCACGGGGCGAGGTCACCGCCTCCATGGAGCCTTACGAAGGCACCCGCGACGACGGAGCGGACGGCATCGCAGCCGGCCAGGCCGCACGCGAGCGTCGCCGGTCCAGCGCGGCCACGAGCCTCACCGGTGCATGGCGCCTCGTGAACGTCATCCAGGAGACCTCCCATCCACCCTACCAGGGCCTGGAACTGGAATTTCGCGTTTTCCTCCAGCAGCAGGACTCCACGATCTCCGGCCGCGGTCAGAAATGGGCCGAGAACGGCAAACCCATCGCGGCGCACGGACGGACTCCCCTCTCGATCGAGGGGACGGTGAAGGATGGCGTGGTCACGGCCACGTTCCGGGAGCGCGCAGCGGAACGCACCATCACCGGACTCTTCGCCTGGACGGTGACCCCCGACGGCGAGGGGCTGCAAGGTCGCTTCTCCAGCGCGGCGTCTGACTCGCGGGGAACGTCGAGGGCCGAGCGCATCGAGTAGCGGAACCTAGGAGCCCGGTCGGGACGGTCAACCGCCGATTGGGGAAGCGAGGGCTCCGCCGGAGCGTGCCGGCAGGGACGACACCAACCAGACATGGAACGCGGCCGAAGAGAGACCCGCCGCCACGAGGAGCCCGGCAAGCAGGCCGTAGAGATGGGGCTCGCCCAGGAACAGCGCGGCCTTCATCCCCACCCAGGCGAGCGGCCCCGTCAGCACGACGTATCGCAGCGCAGCCACGGCGAGCCCGGGCCCGCCCCGGCGCATGCCTTCGAAAACGGGCCTGCACAGCAGGAAGGGCGCCCCGGCGAGACACATCAGCGGCACCAGCCTGAGGGCGACGGTCGTGTATCGCGTCGTCAGGGTGGACTCGCTGAGCTGGTCCGCGAGCCATCCGCCGCCCAACAGCAGGAGCGGCGCGACCACGCCGAGCGAGTAGACGATCGCGGCGAGACTCGCCTCCCGCAGTCCCCTGCGAACTCCCTCCACGTCCCCCTCCCCGAAGCGGCGAGCTGCGTACGGCAGCATGGCGACTCCGGCCGCGAGGATCGGGTTCAGCGCGAACAGCGTGACGCGATAATAGATGGAGTAGGCGGCGATGGCCTCCGTGGGGCGCGGCAGCGTGGCGAGCAGCACGTTGATCAGCGCGGTCTCGGTCGCCATGAGTGCGAACGTGAGCGACGAGGGAAGGGCGAGATCCATGATCGCGCGGCGGGGCCGCGGGTCGAGCGAGCCGGGGTCATGCGCCGGCTCCGTCTCGCGGCGCCGCGTCTCGTGGCTGCGCGCACGCAGGAGCGCGTAGACCAGGCCTCCGATACGCCCGAGCACGGTCGAGAGCGCGATGCCGAAGACGCCCCAGTGGAAGACGAACAGGAACAGCGTGTTCAGCGCCAGGTTCAGGACGTTTGACCAGATGCCGGCCCACATCGTCGAGCGGGTGTCCTGGTGCGCCTTGACGAGTGAGTCCGGAATCACGGACCAGAACGTCGTGAATGCCGACCCTGCGACGAGCACCGATCCAAACACCTGGAAGCTGCGGGCCACGTCCGGCTCGAGGCCGAAGCGCCCCGCACCGAACCAGATGCCGACTCCGATGAGCGCGAACAGGACGGAAGACGCCACCACCATTTGCCATGCCGCTGCCAGATACTGCTGGATCCTGCGCCCTTCGCGGGCGCCCATGCTGCGCGAGAGGCACGACGTGAGTCCCGTGGAGAGCCCGACCCATACGGCGATCATGAGAAACTCGAAAGGAATCGTGAGACCGATCGCCGCGATCGCGGCGTCGCCGATCGTCGCTGCATACGCAGTGTCCACGAGCGTGAACGCGGCGCGCATCCAGAACGAGACGACCAGCGGGCCGGCCATGCGCAGGAGCGAGGGCGCCGCCTGAGCGGCGACCGACTGCGGCGCGCCGTCGAGGCTGCCGCCGATGCCGGCGGGAGGCACGATGGCTTCGGGCCCTCCCTCCGGCGCGGGGGGATTCACCTGCGGCGGTGGCGCGGCGGATTGATCGTCCGCGGCTCTGGCGCGATTCGAGGGATCGGGGGAGCGCATGTCTTCGAGACGTGGCCGGAAGGGCAGGTCTTCCGTCACCGCTCAGGCTCCGTGGATGAAAAATGTGCTCGGGGGCGGTGCCCCCCGCCCATCACGGCACTTCGAGCCGTCGGGACGACTCGCTTGAACCACAGGCAGGTTCCCGACTTCCGGCCTGGGAAGGCCAACCGGCGTTATCCATGGCTTGGCGGTGCGACCCTTGCATCGGCAGGCCTCATCAACCGTTGCATGGTCGTCTGCTCCCTCCGCCGCAACTCGACCGCGGCGCGAGGGAGTGCCCCGTTCCGGCACGTCGTCCAAACTGAACAGGAGAAGCCCCACATGTTCGTACGTTCAAAGAAGCTGCTCGCCCTCTTAGCGCTGGCAGGGCTCGTGAATTTCGTCGGCTGCCAGGAAAAGAGGGTCGAGGACGAGAGCACGGAAGGTGACCGCACGGTGGGCCGCACGGGTGAAGATCGCGCGGGAATGCGGGACACGATGATGGACGAAGGGATGCGTGACACCATGGGCGGCATGCACGATTCCATGATGATGCATGACACGACCGGAATGACCGATGCCGGAGGCACCGGGAACACCACCCTCAACTTCGAAGACCGCACCGCCACCAGCGGCACCGGACAGCCCACGCGCATCGGCGGCACGACCGAAGGTGGCGTGACCACCCGCGAGGGCGCGGCCGCAGGTGTGGGCGGCACGGGTGAGACTGGCCGCAGCGGGGCCACGGGCACCGGGACGAGCGGCACGGGCGCCACGGGCACGGGTGCCACGGGCACGGGCGCCACG
>JACCXV010000272.1 GCA_013696835.1 Gemmatimonadota bacterium
ACCGCTCGGGTGGTGGCGACTGGCTCGCGCAGGGCATCCTGGAGCCGAGATGGGCCGTGGGCTCGCTATTCACGACCCTCCTGCTCGCCATCGCGCTCACCGACCTGCGCACGTACCTCATCCCCGACGAGCTCTCGATCGGAGGAGCTCTCCTGGGACTGCTGGTCAGCCTCCTTCCGGGCGGGCTCACGCCCCTGCACTCGCTGGTCGGCGCAGTCGTGGGTGGCGGGCTGCTGTATGCGGTGGCGTGGCTCGGCGCGCTCGTGTTCCGCAAGGAAGCGATGGGTGGCGGGGACATCAAGATGATGGCCATGGTCGGAGCCTTCGTCGGCTGGCAGGGCGTATTCCTGACGCTGTTCATCGGGTCCCTTCTGGGCAGCCTGATCTTTGGGCCGATCTCGCTCGTCCGCCGCCTGCGCAGCTCCGTTCCCGCTGAGCCGCCGCTAGAGCCGGTCACGATCCCGGCGGCCGCCGTGTCCCCGCACCAGACGGGGAACCCGCCGCCGGGGAATGCAGCCACGTCCGCAGCGCCCGACCTCGCCGAAGAGGCGAGCGGGGCCGGCGAGGAGGTGGACCGCGCACTGGTCCCCTTCGGCCTGTTTCTCGCGCCCGCGGCCGCGCTCACGTACTACCTCGCGGACGAGTTGATCCGGGGATATTTGCGCCTGGTCGGCCTGGAAGGTTGACGTGTCGGCGCGCTACACGTGTGTCGGGTCCGGCACGTGCGTCCCGAACGACCGTCGGGGTCCCGCATGCCATCTGCTGGAAGCCGGCGGAATGCGGCTGATCCTCGACCTCGGCAGCGGCAGCCTGCGCTCGCTGGCGCGCCTGGGAGAGAACTTCTTCGATCTGACCGCCGTAGGCGTGACGCATCGCCACCAGGATCATGTCGCCGATCTCCTGCCGCTGCTGTTTGGGCTCCGAAACTCCCCCGGAGCGTCGCGGCGCGAGCCATTGACGATCTTCGGGTATCGCGGGATCCAGCACGATCTGGAATGCCTCGCGCACGTCTACGGATCATGGGTCCTGGAACCCGGGTTCGGGGTGGACGTCCAGGAGCTGCCTCCGGGCAAGCGTCTGCGCCTCTGCGGTCCGGGCTCCACGCTCGAGGTCCAGGCGTTTTCCGTGCGACATTCACCGGAAGCCGTCGCTTTCCGGCTCCAGCTGCCAGCCACGTTCGATGAGACGAGCGCTGGGGCGCCCCTGCCGCAGGCCGTCTTCGCCTACAGCGGAGACAGCGGGGTCAGCTCCTCTTTGGTCGAGCTCGCGGCGGGTGCCGACCTGTTCGTTTGCGAATGTGCCTTCCCCGATGGCGCCGGCGTGGAGGGCCATCTGACGCCCTCCGAGCTGCTCCCGCTCTCCGCCGCGTCCGGAGCGCGACGTGTGGTAGCGACCCATTTCTATCCCGAGTGGGACACGCGCGGCGTGGAGGCGGAATGGGAGCGCGCCCTGCGTCGTTTCGAGGGCGACGTGGCGCTGACACCTGCGCACGATGGTTTGCGGATGGACGTGGGTCCCCCAAGGCAGAGAGGCTGACGACATGCTGATCGTGATGGAGAGGCACGCCTCCGCCGAGGACGTGCAGCGTGTGATCTCGGTGGTCGGCGAGATGGGCTACGAGGCGCGTCCGATACCGGGCCACCAGCGTGTGGCGGTCGGAGTGGTCGGGAACGACGGCCGCCTGGACGCCGCTCGGCTGCTCGGGATCCCAAAAGTCCTCGAGGTGATCCACGTCTCCCAACCGTACAAGCAGGTGAGCCGCGAATGGCGGGAGGAGCCCACCGTCGTTGCGCTTCCGAACGGTGTCGAGATCGGCGGCACGGGTGTCGTCGTGATGGCGGGTCCCTGCGCGGTCGAGTCCGCCGAGCAGATTCTCGCGACAGCCGAGCGCGTGCGAGCGGCGGGTGCCTCGGTACTACGTGGCGGGGCGTTCAAGCCGCGCAGCTCGCCCTACACCTTCCAGGGGCTGGGAGAGGAGGGCCTGGAGCTGCTGGCGCTGGCGCGCGAGCGCACCGGACTGGCGATCGTCACGGAGGCGCTCGACGTGGAAACACTGCCGCTCGTGGCTCGGGTAGCCGACATCGTGCAGATCGGGGCGCGCAACATGCAGAACTATTCTCTGCTGAAGGAAGCCGGACGATCGTCCAAGCCGGTGCTGCTCAAGCGCGGCATGGCAGCCACGATCCATGACCTGCTGCTGTCGGCCGAATACATCCTCAAGGAGGGGAACCCGAGTGTGATCCTGTGCGAGCGGGGGGTACGCTCTTTCGATACGCAGACGCGCAACCTGCTCGACCTCACGGCCGTGCCCGTCGTGCACAAGCTGTCGCACCTGCCGATCATCGCCGACCCGAGCCACGGCACGGGCGTGCGGGACAAGGTGCGGCCCATGGCCCGGGCTGCGGTGGCCGCCGGAGCGGACGGCCTGCTCATCGAGGTCCACGTACGCCCCGAGGAGGCGCTGTCGGACGGTGCGCAGTCGCTCGATCCAGGCGAGTTCGAGCGCTTGATGGAGGAGGTTGACAGCATCGCGCGCGCCATGGGCCGGCACGTCGCGGCACCGGCGGGAGCCGCGCTGGGAGGATCGGGCGTCTGACCCCGGACGGCCTTTGCCATGGCGCGCGCGAGCTGGGGAACGACGGCGAGTCGGCGGCGGCCCTGTACCTGGAGTCTCGAGGCTTCCGTATCGCCGCCCGGAACCTGCGGATCGGCCGCACGGAGGTCGATCTGGTTGCTCGCAAGCGCGGGACCCTCGTCTTCTGCGAGGTCAAGACCCGCAGGAGCGCACGCCTTGGCCTTCCTGAACTGGCGGTCAACGCCCGCAAACAGCAGCGGCTGCTGCGGGCCGCCGCGGCGTATCTCGCCCGCCATCCGCCGGCCGGGGAGGTTCGCTTCGACGTGATCTCAGTGGTCGAGGACGACCGGGGTCACCTCCGCGTTCGGCACATTGAAGGAGCCTTCCGGCCGTGGTGACGCGGAGTGGGGAAGCCGCCGGAGAAGGCGGCCACCGATCGCCAGGCCATGGGCCGAGCAACCAGGCAATGGGGGGCCACGTCGTCACCGTCTTCGGCAGCGGGGATGCGTCACCCGACGTGGAGGACCTGGCCTACGAGCTGGGCCGGGGGATCGCCCTGCGCGGCTGGACCCTGCGCAACGGCGGCTACGGCGGAACGATGGCCTCGGCAGCGCGGGGCGCACGCGCCGCTGGGGGGAGAGTGGTAGGTGTCACGTGTGGCGCGTTCGGCCGCTCCGGGCCGAACCCGTACCTCACCGAGGTCATCGAGGCCGCTGATCTGTTCGACCGCCTGGCGTCGCTCATTCGCGGTGCGCACGCCTTCGCGGCTCTCCCGGGAGGTACGGGAACGCTGGCGGAGGTCTTTCTTGCCTGGGAGCTGATGGCGAAGGGGCTGTTAGGCCGACGGCCGCTCTGCCTCGTGGGGACCGGCTGGGAGCGATGGCTGGACATGCTTGCCGCCGACGCCGCTCTCGCCTCGAGGCTGGGGTTTCTTTCGCGGGCTCCGGACGCCGCGCACGCGCTCGATCTCCTGGCGCCGCCCACGGGTGTGCCGGTTAAGCGAGGAATAAACGGCCCCGGGGTGGCGGTACTTCCTTGCAGGCCGCGTTGCCTGCGGTGCCGGGACTCGGGCGTTGAAAGCAGCAAGTAGGGGGTCGAGCATCCATAGGCCGGGAAAGCCGAGATCTTCGTTCGAGGACGTGGCCATGAACTGCGGCGAAGTCACGCATCGTCTGGACATGCACCTCGACGCGGAGCTGCTGGCAGCCGAGGACGCTGGCGTGCGGGAGCATCTGGCAGCGTGTCCAGGGTGCGCCGCCCGGGCCCGCGGCGAGATGCACGTGCGTCGGAAGATCGCTGGGGCCGTGGCGGACGAGCGAGCTCCTGCCCACCTGCTCGACACCGTGCGCTCGCGCATCGAGGCCGAGTTCACGCGGTCGGCCCCCCCAGCGACCCTCCTCCGCGCGGGCGCGGTCCGGCGTCTCGTGCCGCGGAGCGGGGTGCGTCCGGGGGCCTGGTCCCGGGGGGTGGGACTCGCTCTGGCCGCGGTGGTGGCGGGGCTGCTGCTGGTCCGCACTCTGGGACGGGACGCGCTCGTCACCGAGGGGCTGGCTGCCGAGCTCGCGCAGGACCACGTCCACCATGGGCCGTCGGCTAGCGAGTTCCTCGTGGAAGAGAGCGATCCAGCGCGCCTCACCCGTTGGTTCGCCGAGACGGCCGGCCTCCAGGTCTCCGTGCCCGCAGCTCCAGCCGGGGGACGCCTGATCGGCGGGCAGATGTGCTACGTCGACGGCCGGAACCTGCCGCACGCCATGTACCGGGTCGGAGGGAAGGTGCTGTCCTGGTTCATCGTTCCCGGGGTTGAGGGCTCCCAGACGATGCGCGAGGGCCGCGTGGCGCCGGGGCTGAACTACGCGACATGGGAGTTGCCTGCGGGGACCGCATACGTCCTGAGCTCCCTCGGCCACGCGGAACTACGGAGGTTTCGAACGCAGTAATCGTCCCTGGGCGGGCTCGTCGCCGGACGGCAAGCCGGACCGCCTCGCCCAAGAAGCCTTGCAGCTGCAGGTAGCCCGCCCGCTCCGCCATGCAGCGCCCATGCTCGCTCAAACCTCCTCGTTCGCGCTCCTTGGCATCGATGCGGTGCCCGTGCGTGTCGAAGTAGACGTCACGCCCGGTCTCCCCACCTTCACCGTCGTGGGTCTGCCGGACAGCGCCGTCCGCGAGAGCCGCAATCGGGTCGCGGCGGCGGTCGCCAACGCCGGATTCGATTTCCCGCTGCGCAGGATCACCGTGAACCTCGCGCCGGGTACGTTGCGCAAGGAGGGTTCGGCGTTCGACCTACCGATCGCCCTCGGGATCCTCGCGGCCACCCGACAGCTGCCCGCCGCCGCCGTGCGCAGCCTCGCAAGCGTGGGGGAGCTCTCACTCACGGGGGACCTGCACGCGGTCCGCGGAATGCTCTGTGTCGCTCTCGCACAGCGGCGGGAGCACCCGCAGGAGGCGCTGCTCGTTCCGACGGGCAATGTGGCGGAGGCCCGGCTCGTGAGTGGCGTTCGAGTCGCCGGCGCAGCCCACCTCGCCGAGGCAGCGCGCATCATTCTGGGTGGCGGCTGCTCGCCGAACGGTTTGCTCAAGCCTGCGCCGGAAGCCGATGGCGAGGCCAACCTCGCCTCGGACGAGGCATCCGAATGCGCTGGCGCGGGGGATGGCGGGGAGGGCCTCGACCTGGCGGACGTGCGCGGACAGGCGCACGCGAAGCGTGCCCTGGAGATCGCAGCCGCCGGCGGGCACAACGTGCTGCTGATCGGCCCGCCGGGGGCGGGCAAGTCGATGCTGGCCAGCCGTCTGCCCGGCATCCTCCCGCCCATGTCCCCGGACGAGAGACTCGAGACCACCCGCATCCACTCGGTGGTGGGATTGCTGAGGGGTGTCGCCCCCGTCGTCAGGCAGCGGCCGTTTCGCAGCCCGCACCATACGGTCAGCCAGGCGGGGCTTGTGGGCGGGGGTTCCGTGCCTCGGCCGGGAGAGGTCAGCCTGGCCCACAACGGAGTCCTCTTCCTGGACGAGCTGCCGGAGTTTCGCCGGGAGGCCCTCGAGGTTCTGCGGCAGCCGCTCGAGGAGGGGTCCGTCACCCTCTCGCGAGCGCGTCTCTCGCTCACCTACCCGGCGCGCTTCATGCTCGTGGCGGCGATGAACCCCTGCCCGTGCGGCGATCTCTCGCATCCCCACAGGCGCTGCCGGTGCCTCGAAGCGGAGGTCCGCCGCTACCGCGCGCGCGTCTCGGGACCTCTGCTTGAGCGGATCGACCTGCACGTGGACGTGCCGCCCGTGGACGCGGACGAGCTGGTGGATCTCGCTCCCGGCTGGTCCGGTTCGTCCGGGGAGCCGTCCGGCACGTCCGCCGCCGTGAGGCTGCGGGTTGCGAACGCCCGCGCGCGGCAACTGGCACGCTTCAAAGGCCGCAACGTGTACGCCAATGCCCAGCTCGGCTCACGCGACCTGCTGCGGCACGTCCGGGCGGACGCCAGCGGCCGCACCTTCATCGAGCGGGCCGTCCGCACGCTTCATCTGAGCGCCCGCGCCTACCAC
>JACCXV010000278.1 GCA_013696835.1 Gemmatimonadota bacterium
GTCCACGACGAGCGCGCAGCGCCGCGCCAGCTCCGGCGGCACGCTGTGCGCCCCGAAGCCGTAGCGGGCGAAGCAGAAGCCCGTTTTCGCGCGCTCCGCCGTCTCCAGGTCGATGGCGGAGTCGCCAACGAGCAGCGCGTGAGCGGGAGTCACCCCGCACGAGCGGGCCAGGTGCTCGAAGCCGGCGGGTTCGGGTTTGAGGGGGTAGGGGCCGTCACCCCCCAGCACCTCGACGAAGCGCGCCTCGATGTCCAGCCCCGAGAGGATCTTTCGGGTGTGCGTGCGGGGCTTGTTGGTGAGGACCGCCAGCGGGCAGATCTTCGCGCAGCTGTCGAGAAGCTCCGCTACCCCGTCATAGACGCGCGTATGGTCGAGCAGCCCCAGCTCGTAGATGCGTAGATAGCGTTCGACGGCTCCCGCGGGATGCTCCCGGACCCCTCCCGCGGCGAGCGCCCGCTGCACCAGCACGGCCGCTCCCGATCCCACCATGCGGCCGATCCTGGCCTCATCGAGCGGCTCTCCCCCGCACTCCTCGATCAGCCGATTGGCGGCTGCAGCCAGGTCGCGGCGAGAGTCCACGAGCGTCCCGTCGAGGTCGAATACGATCAGCCCCGGACGCGTCCGAATGCCCGGTTTCACGTCGCAGGCCCTGGCCGCGCCTCCGATTTCAACACACCGGCGCCGCGGCACGCGGGGGGGATCGACGATGGTACGGCAGTTGCCCTCCGTGTGCAGGCCCCACCGCTCGAAGAGAGTGGGCCGGCATGAACGCGAAGCCGCGTCTGGCGTCGCAACCCACACTCGGAGGCTCCATGACGCTCGAATACCGCGGTGACGACCTGGTCCTGGTGAACTTTCCCTACGACCTGATCCTGCCCGAGAAGTATCCCGTCACATGGAATGCCAAGCACCGGAACTTCTCGGTTCCGCGCCGCCATTCGTGCGTCCCTGCGCTGATGCGAATCTTCCGCGAGCGGGGGCTGGTGGAGGAGGAGAGCGGGATGGGACGGCAGGCCGTGCGCCGCTAGCGAGCCTGCGACGCCTCGGATGCTGGTGAGGCTACAGCGCCGGGTTTCGCACCCTCCGGGGGGAACGCCTGCAGGATCCTCCGCACCACGTCCCGGCGCTCGTGCGGTGTCAGGATGTCGAGGTTGAAGACGAGATCGGTCGCGCCGACGAGGCTTCCGAAGGTGCCTCGCGGCGCGCCTCCGCCCACGCGCTTGTACGAAGGCCGCACCATGCGGAGCTCCGACACGTCGGCGAGAGCCAGCGTCCGGGTGCGCTCCTCCAGCACGATGACGAGCGAGTCTCCCCTGAGCGCCTGCGGGCGCAGCTCGTACAGGTAGGTGCCGTCTCCCAGGGTGATCTGCCACCTCTCCTGGGCGCGAGCGGCGACGGGACACAGGATCGCGAACCCGACGTAGAGCGCGACCCGTGCCAGGGATCTCGACCGCTTCCGCCGCGGAGCTGCGACAAGCCCGGTCAGAGGATCTTCTTTACGACGAAGACCAGCGTACAGATGGCGCCGCCCAGCAGGAGGTACGCCAGCATCAGGCGAGGCTCGCGGCGTGAAGGCTCTTCACGGCCGCCGCGAGATCTTCAGGGTCGAGCGGTTTGGTGAGATGACTCTGGAAGCCGGCCTCGGCTGCCTGCCCACGCGTCTCCGCTCCAGCGAAGGCGGTGATGGCGAGGGCCGGCGTGGAACCGCCCCGGCCGGGGTCCAGCGCGCGGACGCTGCGCATCAGGTCGTAGCCGCTCTCCCCCGGCATCATCAGGTCGACCACCAGGATGTCCGGGCGAAACGTCGCCAGCGCGCGCAAGGCATCGGCAGCCGAGGTCACCGCGAGCACCTTCGCTCCTCCAGGCGGAGCATCGTGCCGAGCACCTCGAGCGTGTCGAATTCGTCGTCCACCAGCAGGGCGCTCACACCTTCCAGCGTTCCTTCGACTCTGGTCTCGGTGGGCTGCTGCGTCATGCGTGGGCTCCCGGCGCAATCGCCGATGTGAGGAAAGAGGGCGGCGAGACCCTGGTCTCGAGCCGCCCTTCGCTGCACGGGCGGGGGGTGTCAGGCTTCGCCCCCACCCACCTGAACAGGTGGCTCGTACGCTCGGTCGCCCGCCGAGCAGAGCCGGCCACCCCGGGCTACGTGGTCGCGGAAGCCGGCCTGCCGGCGAGCTTCTTGCCCAGCACCTCCGACACATAGCCGAAGAGCGCGCCGAGAACCATCGAGAGCGCGACCATCACCAGCAGGCGGTCGAATTTCCCGGTCCCGCCGGCGCCCACGTACGTGGCGGCGCCGAGGAACGCCCCCGGGATGAAAGACAGCAGCGGGAGATTGGCCTGGACGCACATCATGAAAGCCGCGACGCCGACGAGCAACGCCACGATCGCCACGCCACCTCCGATCATTCCGGCGATCAGCAGGACTAGGAAGCCCCACAGGATCCCCGACAGGTTGGTGGCCACGGTCTTCATGAATCCTTCCGTGCCGCCGCCCGCCGCGTAGAACGCTCCCCAGGCGACGATGCCGGCCCATACGATCAGGCCGACGTCCGTTCCCAGGCTCAGATATGTCCACACCGCAATCAGAATCCCGATGGCGATTCCCAAGGCCGTATACAGGCTCATCGTCTCCTCCTCATCGTCGTCACGTCGTCAGAGTTGCACGGGGACCGCTAGGCGCGCCGGGCTACGCTCGACGCACGTCTTGGGAACCGGACTACGCCTCCTTTCTCCTGAAAGGATCTGGTTTCCGAGAAGGCCAACCTTCAGCATAGGGCGGCGGGGGCCAGAATGGAACTCTCGCGACGGCTCCCTGGCTGGCGAGAAACTCCGTCGATCTGCCGCACGGGCTCTTCAGAGGACGTTTTCACAGCCACACCGGGGCCCCGCACATCACGAAGCGAAAGGCCCCGAAGCTAACTCGCTGCGGGGCCTTTCCGCCGGCTGGTCGGGGTGACAGGATTTGAACGTGCGACCTACACCCTATTTGGTGCAGTGATTGGTGCAGTAAAGTAGCCTCACGGACGCCCTCCACCTAGACTCTCGCATGCCCCTTTGCTGCGCCCGCTGCGGCCAGCCCGGCCAGCTTCTCCGCGCGCCGGAGCCACGAATCGGCGAGGAAGCGCGAGATCGGCCGCTGCGGCTCGGGACCAGGAAAGAGCGGCACCGGCCCGATACCTGGCCGCTCGGCCAGCACCCGGTCGATTGCAGCCCTTGCCACAGGGCTTAGGAACACGGTGGCCTCGCGCCCCAGCTTGTCTGTCGCCGCCGGCCAGCGGATGGAGCCGTACGGGCCTTCCGATAGTCGCAGGTCTGCGCAGGTGAGGCGGCAGATGGCTGAGAGGCGGCGGCCGGTTGCGTTGGCGAGATCGAGGAGCTCGGGGAGGTACGTGCGCCGGCCGTTGCGAGTGGTGATCCCTTCCGCGGCGGCGCGCACGGCTTGGTAGCGGTCTTCGGAGGCGACGGGTCGGCGCGGGTTGCTCTCGCTCGGAATCGGGTAGCCGCGCACGGGGTTCTCGGACAGCAGATACTTCCCGCGGGCGTCGTTCCATTTCGTTCCCCACGAGAGCACGAGATCAAGCCATTCGAGGTCGGCCTCCACAGTACGCATCCGCACCGGCCGACGC